>JAAWNF010000001.1 GCA_022798795.1 Bacilli bacterium | reverse complement strand
TTGTTTTTCATTTTTTTCCCTCCTCTATGTTACATTCTTAGTATAACAAGATTTTTTATTTTAATCAACAAAAATCAGCTTTTTTAGACAAAATTTTACCTATTTTTACACACTATTTCAAGTTTTACTTTCAAATTCAATACATTTTCTATCATTATATTATTGCCATTATTTTACAAATTTATTTATAAAAAAAGTATTTAACAAGATATAAATACTTTCATAACATTATCATAAACGCACAAATGGGAATCAATTGCTAAATTTTTTGGTGCAACAGAACCATCACTATATATAATTACACTTCCACTACTTGGAACCGTTCCAGTAAAGCTTAATTGATATACAATTGGCTTTTCTTCTGATAACATAGCGATTCCATCTTCTTTGACTACATTTCCAATTGTTGCTTCACAGACTTTTTTATTGCATATAAACTCAAGGCCTTCCGTTGGAAATATTACATCTTGCTCGATCATAGAAGTAGCAAAAAAATATTTGGCTGCATCTAATACACGATTTGCTGTTTCAGTTCTTGCCTTTCCTCTGTTTTTGTCTAAAACATCAAATATTATTGGAGTAATAATTAAAGCTAATAAACCTAAAATAACAATTACTGCTAATAGTTCAACTAAAGTAAAGCCCTTCCTTTTCATTCTACCAATCTTCCTTCTATTATAGGTATACCAGAAATGTACAATTTAGTCAAGATTCACAACAAAAGGATAATACTTCTTGTATTGTTTTTTCAAAGTCTTCAAAGTTTACAGAAAACCATTTTACTGGTATTTGATGATGAAACCAAGTATATTGTCTTTTGGCATATTTTCTACAATTTTTTTTAATTATTTCTATTGCTTGTTCCAAAGAATAAGTTCCTTCAAAATATGGAAATAATTCTTTATAGCCGATTGGTGTTAAAACAGATTTACTTCTAATCTTGGAATCAAAAAGTTTCTGAGCTTCTTCTAATAGTCCCTGTTCTACCATAATATCTGTTCTTCGATTAATTCTTTCATATAAGATATCTCTATCACATGTTAATCCAATAAACTGACATGGATATAAAAGATTGTCTGTTTTTATTTTTGAACTAGGAATTTCACCAGTCTCTTGAAAGAAATTAATAGCTCTAATAATTCTTTTTCTGTTATTTGGATGAATTTTTGTATTTGGGTCTATTTCTAATAATTTTGAAAATAATATAGACGTTTCTACATTATCATATTGCTCATTACATGTGCCATCAACAAATTGATAATCATAAAGTGCTGCTTTAATATATAATCCTGTTCCCCCTACTAAAATAGGTGTTTTTCCTTTTTTTAAAATTTCTTCTATTTTTTTTCTACAATCTTTTTGATAATCATAAACAGTATAGTCTTCTGTAATCTCTTTAAAATCAAATAAATAGTGTGGAATATTTTCCTTTTCCTCTTCCGTTATTTTGGCTGTTGCTATATCCAATCCTTTATAAACTTGGGTGCTGTCTGCATTAATAATTTCTCCATTTAATGCCTTTGCAAGTTCAACACTCATTTTTGTCTTTCCTACTGCCGTTGGTCCTACAATTACAATTACCATTTTACACCTCTTAAAATTCTATATTTGCTCTAATAAAACAATCTTCTAATTCTGCTAAAAAACTTTTCCTTAATTTTTGATATCCTACTTTGCTTAGAACAAGTTTCTCATCTTTCATTCGTACGGATATTCCAATTGCCTTTAAAAATTCTTCTATTTTTATGTTTTCAGGAAAATCTATCAAATAACAAAAAGAATAGATTAATTTTGGCTCTTTTAAAATTTGTCCATGTATATAACTAGCTAATATCATACTATATAAATATCGTTTATGAAAAGGGATTGATAAACTCCCAATAGATAAAATGTCATCCATCATAATTTGACAATTTTTTGGGAGCATTTCCTCATTAGAAATATTATGAACTTTTAATTCTGAAATGAAAGTATTCAAACTTAAAGGTTTCTTTTGTTGATAAAGCTCAATTAATTTTAATTCCATTATCATATGAACCGTAAAAACATTTGTAGATATAAATCGATTCATTTTTTGATAATATGGTTCTCTATTTTTATATTTTAAGCTTTCTAAATAGTCCTGAAATAAAAATTCTGCCAATATAACAAATGTATCAATAAAATAATCATTTTCTTTTTTTAATACCCCATTTTTATTCATCCAATATTTGAAAAATACTCGAATCAAATCAAAGCTATCTTTCAATGAATAGGAAGCAATAACTTCATATTCATGTATTTCTTTTTTTTTCTTTTTTGTTTGTATAAAAAGAATTTTATTACACTTTAAGGCATAATCAAATTCTTCTGCATATTTTGGGTCAATAGACGCTAAAAAGTCATGAACATAATTTAGTGTATCAGACTTAATAATATAATCTTTAAATGGATAAAAATCAATATTGAGATTATAACGATTATTTACAAAAATAAATGCAAAATCTTCTATTAACTTTAATTCTTTTAAAGGAGAATGACTCTTTAAATAAGTTTCTACAATTTTTTCTAACACAAGCTCACCTATTTAATAAACATACTATCTCCGAAAGAAAAAAAACGATATTCCTTTTCTATTGCTTCTCGATAAGCATTTAATATATGCTCTCTTCCTGCTAACGCACTTACCAACATTACCAAAGTAGATTTTGGTAAATGGAAGTTTGTTATCAAATGGTCTATTGCTTTGAATTGATAACCAGGATAAATAAAAATATCTGTCCATCCACTACATTCTTTAAAATTTCCATAAAGAGACATAATAGATTCTAACGTTCTCGTTGTTGTTGTTCCAACACTAATAATAGGTCTTTTTTCTTGCTTTGCTTTCATTAAAATTTCGGCTGTTTCTTTACTCATTTGATAAAACTCGCTATGCATTTTATGAGATTTGACATCATCTACATTGACAGGACGAAAAGTTCCAAGCCCTACATGTAACGTAACAGGTACGATAATAACTCCTTTTTCTTTTATTTTCTTTAACAAATCTTCTGTAAAATGAAGTCCAGCAGTAGGTGCAGCAGCACTTCCTATATTTTTCGCATACACTGTCTGGTAACGATTTTTTTCTTCTAATTTTTCATGAATATAAGGAGGAAGTGGCATTTCTCCTAACTCATCTAATATTTCATAGAAAATGCCTTGATAAAAGAACTTCATAAGACGAATTCCTTCTTCTCTTATTCCAACACATTCTGCCTTTAATAATCCATTTCCAAAAGAAATAACAGTCCCTTCTTTTATTCTTTTGGCTGGTTTGGCTAAACACTCCCAAATATCGTTTCCTGTGTCTTTCAACATTAATAACTCAATAATCGCCCCTGTTTCCTCTTTTTCTCCATAGAGTCGTGCAGGAATTACTTTGGTATCATTGATAACAAGTACATCACCTTTATTTAGATACTCTACAATGTCTGTAAAAACATGATGTGTTACTTTTCCTGTATCTTTATCTAGAACAAGTAATTTAGAAGCATCTCTTTTCTCTAATGGAGTTTGTGCAATTAAATTTTCTGGTAATTCATAGTCAAAATCTTCTGTTTTCATGATATCACACTCCTTTTGTACAATTCTGTTGATTGATAAGATTTTACAACTTTTAAGATTTCTTTTTTTAAAACATGAATTTCTTTTTCTTCATGAATGTTTTTTAAAGTTGCTTCTATTCTTCTACATAAAAAATGAAAAACTCTTTTAATTCTTTCTTGTTCAATCCTATACTGATTTACTAAAGATGAATTATAGTCAATTATTAATGTATGTTCAAATACTTTTAATATCCATTTTTCATCTGATAAAAGCTGTAAAAATGTTAAATGATTCATATTTTTTTCTGTAACTGCATCACATATAAAACGTAATAGCCAAGGAGAATAAGTAACCATTTTCCTTGGAAATAAATAAACAAAATGACAATAAATAAATTCTCTTTTCAACTTTTGTTCTTGAGACGCTAAATCAGAATTCAAATAAGAAAATGTATTTATAAATAACAAAGCTTCTTCTAAAGTAAGTCGATTTTTCAATTCTGCTATTTCTGATAAAATCAAAGCTTCCATAGAATTCTTTTTGATAGATATTCCATGTATCATTTGATATTTAGATTTCATTTGCTCATAAATTGGCATTATTATTACTTCTATTTTTAACTGCTTCATAAATACTACTCTATACTATCAGGACAAGGAATCCCCAAATGCTCATACGCCTTTCTTGTAACAACTCTTCCACGACTTGTTCGTTTTAAAAAGCCATGTTGTAATAAATATGGTTCATAAACATCTTCAATAGTTGTTTGTTCTTCTCCAATACTAGAAGCAATTGCTTCTATTCCTACTGGTCCCCCATTAAATTTTTCAATAATTGATTTCAATAAATGATAATCGGTATCATCTAGCCCCATAGAATCTACTTTTAGTCGATTTAATGCAAGTGAAGTAATTTCTAAATTAATAACTCCGTCTCCCATAACAAGTGCATAATCTCTAACTCGCTTAAACAAACGATTCGCTATTCTAGGAGTCCCCCTACTACGACGTGCTAGTTCTGCTGCAGCATCTTCCTCTATTGGAGAATTTAATACTCGACTTGTCCGTTTTACTATTTCAGTTAATTCTTCTACTGTATAATAATTTAATTTTGAAATAATTCCAAAGCGGTCTCTTAATGGTCCTGTTAAATCCCCTGCTCTTGTTGTTGCTCCCACTAGTGTAAATGGTGGCAAATCAATTCTAATATTTCGGCTGCTTGAATCATTTCCAACAATAATATCCAGTGTAAAATCTTCCATTGCAGAATATAAAATTTCTTCAATAAAACGAGGGATTCTATGAATTTCATCTACAAACAATACATCTCCTGGCTCCAAACTTGATAAAATAGCAGCTAAATCTCCGCTCTTTTCTATAGCTGGTCCACTTGCTGTTTTTATATTACTCCCAAGCTCATTAGCAATAATATAGGCGAGAGTTGTTTTTCCAAGTCCTGGAGGACCATATAATAAAACATGGTCTAAAGATTCTTGTCTCATTAAAGCCGCTTTTATAAATATTTTTAAATTTTCTTTTACTTCTGTTTGACCAATATAATCATCTAATTTTTCAGGACGTATATTTTGTTCAAAAGTATCTTCTTCTAAATGCTCATTGGTAAGAATTCTCTCCTCCATAAAAAACCTCCTTATTTTAATAATAATCGAAGTGCTTCTTTTATTTGTTCCTCTATGGAATTATTTTTTGATACTTTAGGAATAATTTTTTTAATATCTGCAGGTTTATAGCCAAGAGCTTTTAACGCTTCTACAAGCTCATCATTTGCAATTTCTTCTATATTATTATTACTGACTAATTTTCCTTTTAAATCCAATATAATTTGTCTTGCCACTTTATCCCCAATTTTTGGAAATTTCTTCAAATATAAAATATTTTCTCTTTCAATGGCATCTACAATTCCATTAATAGAACCAGTTGCTAGCATTGGAAGCGCCATTTTGCATCCTAATCCTTTCACATTGATGAGTTTTAAAAACAATTCTTTTTCTTCTTTTGTGACAAAACCATACAAGGTTTCTTCATCTTCTCTAATATATTGATAAAGATATATTTTCACTTCTTTTCCAATCTCAAATGAATAAGGATTCGCAGTATAAACCAAATATCCAATTCCATTATTTTCAATCACAATAAAGCTACTATCAATATCCATAACAATTCCGATTAAATATGCATACATAAATCTTTCCCTCCTATTATACTGGAAAAAGAAAGAGTTTTACTACCCTTTCTTTGCAATTATTATCTTTTTTTAAAAAATATACGAATTATATAAAATTCAAATATAGAAACTAAAATAATATATCCCAAAATTAATAAGGTATTAAAAATTCCTGTAGAATATGTATTAATAATTCCTGGAATGGATACAGGAATATATTTATTCACAAAGCCAGTAAATTCTGCAATTTTAAGTAACCCTGCAATGCCATGCATTAATCGCAAAAAAATGTCTGCAATCATGACAAAATAAACAAAACTACTAAATTGTTTAAAGAAAAATACAACAATTCCTATTAATACAACTAATATAACTAAATCCATAAAATCCCTTCCTATTCTACTTCTTCTTTCGATACTTTTCCAATATCTGAATATATAATTTTTATTTTATATACTTGAATGATTGTTTGACTGTATTTTTGCATTTCTTTCAAGTCTAACTCAATTTGAACTATCTGATTATTTTTTTCCATTACTTCTATAGTGACAAAACTATCATCCGTAATGATGCTTTGATGATAAAGTTCTACAAACTTTGCAGTATTAATAGAATAACCCTTTTTTACCAGTTTACTGTCTTCATAATTTGTTGTGTATTCTAACTTACTATTTAATAATATTTCATTTAAAAAATCTGGTCTTAATTTTAATAAATCATATCCTAATAAAGATGTCTCTTTGATAAATTTTTTATTATACCCTTCTAAATGATATAAATAATCTTGTTCTAAATAATAAACGTCTTCTCCTATCTTTAATTTTTCATAACTACCATTTCGAACTGAATTTAAAATATACGTTTCTTCATTGATAGTAAATGTTATTTCTGATTTATAGTTTAACATTGTTTTCCATTCTTCTTTTGAACTTAATGTGTCTTTTGTTGGAGTATGAGTTCCTCTTACATCAAATATAGAAAAAATTAGAAGAAAGAAGAACCCCCAAAGAGCAAGCTTTACAAGGGCTCTTGTTTTTCTATTCTCTAATAATTCTATAACTAATTTTACATACTCATTTTCTTTCACTTTCTTTATCATATTAATCTAATATTTTTCCTACTAAAGCTTCTTTATTTTCCACTCCATGAACAAAGTCAATTGCCCTCATTCTTGTTTTTCCTTCTAATTGTACTTCAGTAAATACAACTTCTCCATTGCTCACTTTTACTCCAAATCCATCTTTATAAATGGCTGTTATTTGTCCATCAAACATTTCTGGAAAATAATTTTCTGTAATATAGCTTTTCCATACCTTCAAAATTTTTCCTTCATACAAACAATAAGCACCTGGCCAACTATATAGTCCTCGAATTAAATTATGAACTTGACGTTTTGTTTTGCTAAAACTGATTCTTTCATCAATTCTTCGAATTACGAATCCATAACTCGCTTCACTACTGTCTTGCTTAGTTCTAGAATTTGTTCCTGCTATAATTGATGGCAATGTTTCTAGTAATAAATCTCTACCTAATATTGACAATTTATTATGTAGCGAAGAAGCCGTATCAGTCGGTTCAATTGCAATCCTTTTTTGTGAAATAATGTCCCCTTCATCCATTCCTTCGCTCATATACATAATCGTAATTCCAGTTTCAGTTGCCCCATCCATAATAGCTCGATGAATCGGTGCACCTCCACGATACTTTGGTAATAAGGAAGCATGTACATTAATGCAACCAAGTCTTGGGACTTTTAATAATTCTGATGATAGAATTTGACCGTAAGCACAGGTAATAATCAAATCAGGTTGTAACACTCTTATTTCTTCTACTGCATCTTTAATACTATTTGGCTGTAATACCAATACAGTATGTTCTATTCCTACCTTTTTTATTGGAGAATAGATAATTTTATTCTCTCTTCCCACTTTTTTATCTGGTTGTGTAATAATGGCTCTTACTTTATAATTTTCTAATATTCCATTTAGGATAGGAACTGCAAATTCAGGAGTTCCCATAAAGACAATCTTGACATCTTTTTCTACATTTACATTTTCTAAATCCATATTATCACCTTCCTCATTTTATCACAAATTATCAAAAAGTACTATAATCGAATCGGATTTAACTCAATTTCTACTTGCACTTGTTTATGAATACGATATTTTTCATAAACAAACTTTAGTGTTTCTAAAACATCAGTTGTTTTTTTAAACTTCAATATAATTTGAATATAATAAATATTATTGACTTTTGGCATGATTGCATTACTAGGTCCTAAAATTATGGCTTTCTCTTTGACCATTTCTTTTATATAAGCTACAATTTTATTTGCTTCTATCTGACAAATAGAATAATCATTTCCATGAACTTCTATTAATCCTAAATTAAAGTAGGGAGGATAAGATAATTTTTTGCGTATCTTCATTTCTTCTTCATAAAAACCTTCATAATCATGATTCTTTGCTTTCAAAATACTATAATGTTCTAAATTAAACCCCTCTATGATAACAGTTCCCTCTAATTCTTTTCTTCCTGCTCTTCCTGCTACTTGACTTAACAGTGCAAACGTTCGCTCTCCACTTCTAAAATCAGGAACGTTTAAAGAGGCATCTCCATTCATTACTCCAACAACTGTCACTTTTGGAAAATCAAGTCCTTTGGCAATCATTTGAGTTCCAATTAAAATATCATACTCTCCATTTCTAAATGCTTCTGTTATTTCTTCATGGGCCCCCTTTTTAGAAGTTGTATCAACATCCATTCTAATGATTCGAGCATTTGGAAATTTTAATTTTGTTTCCTCTTCTAATCGTTCTGTGCCTAGTCCAAAAGTAGAAATTTCTTCACTTTTACACTCAGGACAACTTTCCATAATATATTTTGTATAGTTGCAATAATGACACTTTAAGCGATTTAATGATTTATGATATACTAGCGGAATATCACAATTAGGACATTTTTCTACGTATCCACAAACTTTGCAGCTCATGATTGTAGAAAAACCTCTTCGATTTAATAATAGAATAATTTGTTCTTTTTTTTCTAAGGCTTCTGTTATTTTTTTTATTAAAAACTCTGAAAATATACGATTACCACGCTTGATTTCATTTTTCATGTCAATTAAATAGACTTTTGGCATATGCTTTGAAATTCTTGTTTTCAGCGTTAATAATTTATATATTCCACTTTTTGCCCTTGTATAACTTTCTAAGGAAGGCGTTGCACTCCCTAGTACAATTGGACAATGATGATATCTTGCTCTCCATAAAGCAATATCTATTGCACTATACTTTGGGGTTTTTTCTTGCTTATAAGTTTCTGTATGTTCTTCATCAATCACAATGATTCCCAAATTTGTAAAAGGGGCAAAAATAGCACTTCTAGCACCAATAACAATAGAAACTTCTTTTCTTTCTATTTTTCTCCATTCATCATATTTTTCCCCATTACTAAGACGAGAATGTAAAATTGCAATCTTATTTCCAAAGCGATTTCGAAATAACGTAACAATTTGTGGCGTTAAACTAATTTCAGGAACAAGAACAATAGCTTCTTTTTTTTCTTTTAAAATTTCTTCTATGATATTCATATAAACTTCTGTTTTCCCACTTCCCGTTATTCCATGAAGTAGAAATGGAACAAAACTATTTCTATTTTCTAAAACAGCATTTACAACATTTTGTTGTTCTTCGTTTAACATCACTCTTTTTGTTTCTATCTTGCTTTTTTCATTTAAGCGATAAGTTTCTTCTTTTATTTCTTTTAAAATATTTTGTTTCAATAAAATATTGAGAGCATAACTTGAAATATTAGAGCATTCTTTCTTTGACACTTTCCCATTTTTTAAAACGAAAGCTATCATTTGCCTTTGTTTGTCACTTTTCACTTCCACTTCTTTATTCAATATAATATAAGACTCATATTTTTTAGAAATGATAGTTCCATTCTTCGCTTTTAAAGCAGTTGGCAACATTGTTTGATAGGCAGAAATTAAATTACATAACGTTTTTTTAGAAATATACTTTCCTAATTCTAATAGTTCTTTATTTAATACAGGATATTCATCTACTGCTTTCACTACTTGCTTTAATATATATTGAGGTTGTTCTTGTAATCTATATTTTTTTAATACAAACCCTTCTAAATTTCTATTATTAAAAGGGACTAAAACTCTAGAACCAACAGTGACTACTTTTTCTAGTTCAGGAGAAAGCATATAAGTAAATGTTTGTACAATTTGTCTTGCTTTAATTTCAACTAACACATCTACTACCATAACAACCTCCATTCTAGTAACATTATAGCAAACATTTGTTTTTGTGTAAAGAAAAAAAGAGCATCTATACTCTTTGTTTATACCCAGCTTTTTTTACAACTAGCTCATCTTCTAATAATAGTCCTAAAATTTTTCGATGAATAGAATCAACAGTATCATAATACTCCTGATCACTTTTTCCCGGTTTTGGCATAATTCCATGATACCATAAAAGAATTTGTCTTTCATCTGGTGTTAACCTCCACATAATGATATCTTTTGCCCATTGCCTTAATATTCCATGGCGTTTTACAAACAATTTAGGATTGGTAGATTGATATTCCATCCACCTAGCAATATCACTTGCTAAACATTCCCAATCCTTTTCACTCATCCCAGTTTTTGAATCAACAACAGTTGTTTTTTGCTTCAAAATGATATATCTTAATTTACACAATGCTTCTTGCTCAATTTTATTTATCCAAACATTAGATAATCCCAAAGCTTTCGCTATTTCTGATGTTTTCATTAATTCATAATATTTCATTCTGATAACGTCTATTTCTCTTTGTGTGAGATTTGAAATTGCATCTTTCTCCATTTCACTTCTATCAACCAATAAATGTATCATTCTATCTTCAAATGTATTTGGTATATAACCTACACTTGGCATAAAAAAACCCCCTTTTCATTGGGGTCTATACTATCATGTTTAGATTATTTTGTCAAATTCCTATTCACTTTTCAACGCATCCATTGCTGCACGCATCTCAAGGTCATATTTTACCATATCTAATCCACCAAATAATTTTAAGAACTCTTCTTTTTTCATTTGATATTTTTCTGCTAATTTAGTAGCTTCTTCTTCTGCTTGTTCTTCTGTTATTTTTATATTTTCTGCTTGCGCTATTTCTTCTAACATTAATCTAAATGTAATACGTTTTACAGCTTCTTCATGCATTTGGTCTTTCAATGCCTGTTCATCAGAATTTGTAAATTGATAGAATTGCTCTAATGTAATTCCTTGCATTTTCAAATTTTCTTCATATTGCTTAATCATGCGTTTCTTTTCTTCTTCTATCATAACATCTGGAATATCAATTGTTACATTTTTTGCTGCTGCTTCTAATAATTCATCTACATATTTATTATCAGCTTCTGCTTCTTTATGTGCTAAAAGATTTTCTTTTACTTGTGCTTCTAATTTGTCTAATGTGTCAATTCCTTCCATTCCCAAATCTTCAAAAAATTCATCATTAATTTCAGGTATTTTAACTTCTTTTACTTCATGTAATGTAACTTTAAATACAACTGGTGCTCCTTTTAATTCCTCGCTATGGTAGTCTTCTGGAAAAGTTACATTGATTTCTTTCGTATCTCCATTTTTCATTCCTATCAATTGTTCTTCAAACCCAGGAATGAAAGTTCCACTTCCAATCGTTAAAGAATAATTTTCTGCTTTTCCACCTTCAAATGCTACTCCATCTTTAAATCCTTCAAAGTCAATTACAACAATATCTCCATCTGCTACTGCTCCATCTTTTAAAACATTTTCAGCGTATCTTTCTCTCATGTGTCCAATAGAATGCTCTATTTCTTCTTTTGTTACTTCTACTTTTTCTTTTTTTACCCCTAAACCTTTATATTTTCCTAATTTTACATCTGGTCTAAGTGTTAAAGTAAATTTAAATTCAATTCCTTCATCATTTACATCTGATAATGCAATCTCAGGTTCTGCTACAATTCTAATATCTTTTTGGTCCTCAAAAGCTTTAACATAAGCTTGTTCCAAACATAAATCTGCTGCATCCATATACAAAGAAGATTTTCCATATTTCTTTAAAAATAGTTCTTTTGGAGCATGACCTTGACGGAACCCATCAATTTTTACTTTCTTACTCGCTTTTTCATAGGCTTTATTTAAGGCTTCTTCCCATTCTTTTCCCTCTATTTTAACAGTAATTTCTTTTATATTTTTATTTTCTGTTGCTTCACTTTTTTTACTCATACATTTTCCTCCAATTCATGTTACTAGTATATCTTATTTTTCCTAATAATTCAACACTTTTCCTTTTTTTCAAACCAAAAAAGCACTTAGTGCTTTTACATAATTCCTACAACTTTAACATCATATTTTCCATTTGGACTTTCGACTGATACAATATCCCCAACACGAAGTCCTAAAATAGCACTTGCAATTGGTGACTCATTAGAAATCTTATTTTGGAATGGGTCAGCTTCTTTGCTTCCTACAATTGTATATTCTTCTGTTTCTTTATCTTCTACATATTCTATTTTTACTTTTGAACCAATTGCAACTTGATCGGTTTTCACATCACTAATAACAATTGCATTCTCTATCATGGCTTCTAATTCCCCAATCTTACTTTCTACAATAGCTTGCTCTGTACGTGCTGCATCATATTCCGCATTCTCACTTAAATCTCCTAAAGCTCGAGCATCTTTTAATGCATTTATTACTTCAGGTCTTTTTTCTAATTTTAGATACTCCAATTCCTTTTGCATTTCTTCAAGACCTGCTTTTGTTAAGTAAATTTCTTTTGTATTTGACATTTTTATTTCACCTCAAAATTAATTTTTCTTTTAAATCTATCAAATAATACTACAGTTTTTTTCTTTTGTCAACTTTCTTTCTATTATTTTTTTATTCTCATAAAATCATTTGGATACAAAGGCTTACCAACTTTTACCTTTACAATTTGCTTTGGATGTCTTACTACACTGATTTGTTCTCCAAATTCATCGATGATTTCTTCTATTGTTATCTGAAAAGTATTAACACTTGGACCAAAAAATTCTACTGTATCTCCTACTTTAAAATAATTGCGTTCTTCTATTACTGCATATCCATCTTTATATTCTAAGACAAGACCTAAAAAATCCTGATTAGAAACTTCTATTCGACCATTATAATATTGACATTCTACCCCCTCATTGTGATTAAAAAACTGTGGTACAGAATCTCTATTGGCACAATTTGTAAGTACTTTTTCATACTCCTTATTATATTCATAACTTTCTTTTTGTTGCACATATTCATCAATTACTTTTCTATAAATATCGACAACTGTCGCAATATAATAAATAGAACGCATTCTGCCTTCTATTTTAAAAGAAGTAATTCCCATCTCTATCATATCAGGAATATACGCGAGCAGAGATAAGTCTTTGGTACAAAAAGTAAATGGTTTTTCTCCAATTAACGGAGTTCTATCTTTATCTAATAAATTGAAATCCCATCGACATATTTGACTGCATCCACCTCGATTAGAATCTCTCGCTGTCAAAAAATTAGAAAGAACACATCTTCCACTATAGGAAGCACACATAGCTCCATGAATAAAACATTCAATTTCAATGTCCACGTGTTTCTTTATTTCAATAATTTCTTCTTTTGTTGCTTCTCTTCCGAGAACGATTCTACTAATCCCTTCTTGTTTCCAAAATTTTACAGACTCATAATTTAAAGTGGATTGTTGTGTAGACAAGTGAAGTTCTAAATTGGTATGTTCTTTTACCAAGGAAATGATTGCTGGGTCACTAATAATAATTGCGTCCACACCTATTTTATCTAATTCCTTTAAATACTCTGTTAATGCCTTTAATTCTGAGGTATGAAGAGCAATATTGACAGTTACATAAACTTTTTTATGTAAATTGTGTGCAAATGATACACCTTCTTGTAATTCTTCTAATGTAAAATTGGAAGCATTGGCCCTAAGTCCAAACATAGTTCCTCCTAAGTAAACAGCATCTGCCCCATAAAGAAGCGCAAATTTAAGTTTTTCTAAGTTTCCAGCAGGGGCCAATAATTCTGGCATTTTCATTCTTTTTCCCCCTTTATTTTATATATAGTTTCTGTATATAAAAACCCTTTGTCAACATTCTGTTTACACAACTCGTTGACATCATTTTCTACTTGTTCTTTGTTTTCTTCTGTCAAATTTTGTAGTAAATTTATAACTTGATTAAAAACACTTTCCTCTATCAAAAAGCTATTTAGTACTGCATATTCAATTCCCATGTTCTTTAATTCTAATACTTCTTTTATTGCATTCAAAATATGAGCAGAATAGACAGTTGTACCATTTTTGTCATCAACAATTGGATAAGTATTTCCTTCTTTCTCTAAATAATATAAATCTCCATTTTTTTCTAACTGAAAGCACTCTAAATAATTTTTTACCAAATGTCTTTTAGAATCAAACATTGGAAGATAACCAAAAATATTTACAAATAAAGAAATATCTGTATTTCTTCTAATTTCTTTTATTTCTTCTAGCGTAATTTCACTAGATAAATAAGCGCCTTCTACACCATGAGATGCCCAAAAATTACAAGTTCCTGCATTCGTAGTCATATGTTCTTGACTCCAAATAATCGGATAAGATACTCGCAATTCTTTTTTTAAATTAACAACACTGATATCATAATAAAATACTCCATCAATAGAATATTGTTCTAACTCTATCATGACTTTTCTTAATTGTTCCAAATCTTTATTATGCATATTTTTGTTTAACATAATAAAAATTTTTTTACCTTCCTTTTTTAAATTTTTATATTGATTCAAATCATCTACTTGAATATAAAAAGGTAAATTTACACTCAAATCTTGGATTCCTAAAATAACACCATCTGTTAAAATTTCCTCCGATTTTGTACTTGGTATTGTCAATATTTTCATACTCTCACATCCCACCATATTATAACAAAATTGTCTTGAAATAGCAAAAAATACAGAATGTATTTAAAATCTGTATTTGTTATTATTTTTAAAATACCTTTAATATTGTATCATTTCTAGAAATTTCTTTTACCTCATTGTTGCTAAAATTGATAACCGAAGTTGTTCCACTTAAATTTTGATTTTGAGATTCTAATCCAACATAATAAGAAAGAACATCTGCAATATAATGAGGATTTCCATAAGTACTATGCTTCCACACATATTTTTTTTGGGCTTCCTGAATAATTTCTAGGTCTGTTTCATCTAAATCAAGCATAACACGATAGTAATAATTATTTGGGTTAAGATGAACATCCTGGACTATCTTAAGCCAACCCAAATCATTAAAATTATTTTTCACTTCTTCTTCAGTAATCCCCATTTGTTTCGCATAATCATGTATAATAATTCGCATCATTCCTTGCCCATAATTATAAGATTGAAGCGCTAAATAGATATTCCCATTATATAAATTAATTCTGTTTTGAAAATACATTGCTGCTGCTTTTGTATTATTTTTAAAATCTATCGCATTTTCCATTGTTATGGATAAACTTTCTTCACTTTGGGTTTCATAATTCCATGCTTTTACAATTCTTCCATCTGGAGATTCCAATTGAAAGGCACCTACTCCATATCCATTATAGCGACTTCCATTTGGAAGGCAAGCCTCATGTTCTAAATTTGATTCTGTTAAACCTTTTGCAAGTAATATATATGGGTCTATTCCATAGGCAATCGCTGTTTCTATAATAGTTTTCCCTCTTTCACTATCAAAAATAGCTTCTATTCTTTCTCTATTTACTCTTGCACCTAACATAATTTTAGAATTATCATAACTGTTATAATTTTTTTGAAGTTCCTCAGTTTCCTCTAATCGCTTAAAAACGTCTAATGATGTAATTTCTGATAAGTTTTCTACATCTTTCACAATTTGTTCTTCCACTTTGTCTTTTTCTTTAAAATAAGATTCTTGTCCCACCAAAAAACTAGATATTTCTGCTACTGGTTCTTGTTGATTCAAACTTTTTTGTTCTAAAAAAATGGCACCAGTAGTCACTAGTAATGTCCCTGATAATGCAAGGGCAGCTAGTCTCTTCTTATTTGCATATAAAATTTTTAATTGAAGCAATTGAAATACATTACTTTTTTTATTTTGTTTTAAGTTTTCTGAAACAATTGGAGCTCTATTTAACCTTCTGAATAAGACTCTTAATAAGGGCTCATCCTGTAATTGAGCATACTTTCTAACAATAATTGTAACCTTATCAGCAGTATATAATGTTAAATTATCTCCAGTTACTATAGCATCTATGAAACGTGTTGCATTTTGATTAATAAATCTTTGAATAGTATCTTCTTTATTTGTTCTTTTTCGATACTTTTCTCCAGATTTTTCCATCACTTTAGTCTCCAAATACAAACCATGTTCTGAGGCTCCAATATAAGCAAACTTTTCCATTTTGCACCACCTTACAATTTTACACTAATCCCAATGCCATCTCCAAGTTCTAAAAAAATTGTTTCAAATTTTTTATTCTCTTTTAAAAATTCAATGTAATTTCTAATTTTTCCAACCATTTGTCGTAAATTTTTACTTTCGATTCTCGTCTCTTGTTTGGTATATCCATGAAAATTCAAATTATCAGAAATAATCGTTCCACCTTTTACTAAATTAGGAGAAAATTTTTCAAAAAATTTTATATATTGACTTTTTGCTGCATCTATAAAAATTAAATCAAATTCTTCTTTCGTTTCAAAATCCATAATATCTTGATTGAATACACAGATTTGATTTTCAAGATTCGTTTTTTTAATATTTTCAATCGCTTTTTGATAACGTTCATTGTCTCTTTCTATTGTTATAACTTGAATATCCTTAGAAATAAGAGCCATTCTAATTGCAGAATATCCAATCGCTGTACCTAGTTCCAAAATCTTTTTTACATGATGTTCTCTTATATAATTTTCTAAAAAGCTGATTCCGTCAGATAGCATAATTGGAACATTATTTTCTTTCGCATATGCTTCCATTTCTTCTATTAATATTCGTACCATAATCCCTCTTTTTTTAATTTCGCAACAGTTTTTTCATGTTCACTATTCGTTTTACTAAAATAAGTCTTTCCATTTTTATCTGCTACAAAAAAATAATTGTTATGTTCTTTTGGTTCAATAGAAGCTTCTATTGCATCCATTCCAGGATTACAAATTGGACCAACTGGTAATTTCCCAGCCATTTTAGTCACTCTTGTATTATAATCATTTACTTCATCTATTTCACTTTGATATAAGTCACGATCACTCATTTCTACTTTTGCTCCATAATAAGTGGTTACATCACTTCCCAAAGACCATCCAGATTTTAGCCTATTATAAAATACACCAGCGACTCCTGCTCTATCATCACTTCCTGCTGCTTCTAATTCTATAATAGAAGCAAGTGTTAACATTTCGTGAAGAGAATACTCGCTTTTTTCAATTTCTTTTTGATATTTTTCTAATTGTTTTCCTGTTTCGTTTAACATCGTTTTAAATATTTCTTTTACTGTCACATTTTTATTTTTAAATTCATAGGTATTTGGAAATAAATATCCCTCTAAAGAATAATAAAGTTTTGTATTTAAGATACTCTCATCTAAAAACCAATATTCATTTATCAATTCTTTTAAATAGGTTTCATCTTTTAAAACTTCATAAATTTCCTCTTCTTTATTATTTGTTTTATTCACAATAATCTTAGCAATCCCTCTCATATGCTTTCCTTCTGGGAAAGTAATTGTAATAGCTTCTGTTGTAAGCTCACTATCATTAGATAATGCGTGAATTATTTTCTCTACTCCCATATTTTGATTTAATGAAAAAGTTCCTGCTCTAAAATTGCTTGGTTTTTTTAACTTTATATAAATTTTATAAACTAATTCAGAATTGATTAAATTTTTTTCTTTTAATTCTTTTGCAATCGTTAAATAAGTTTGCCCTGGTGTAATTGTAAATTCAACAGGTGTATTTTTATTTGTAACTGGTTTTAATCCCCACTGATATAAAAAATATAAAATAACAATAACAAAAATTACAAACACAACAAAACCAAAAATCCCTTTTTTGACGCTAGACTTTATTTTTCTTTTCGCCATAACGCTAAAAACGAGCTACTGCTCGTTCATACTTTCTGCTGCTTTTGTTTGTAATTCTTCTAAAATAGTTTCAATAATTTTCCACTCTTTTTCAGTCTCTATTGGAATTAGTTTTGTTTCTGCTTCATTTGGATTATAAATGGAAGCATATACCTTAGTATTTCCTTCATCATCTGTTGTATTATCTGTGTATACCATATAATTTTTCTTTGTTTCATCTGATTCAAAAGTAAATAAAACCTCACATTCTATTTCTTTTCCTGCTTCATCTGTAACTTTAAATGTCATTCTTTCTTCGCTCATAAATCTCTTCCTTTCATTTTATCTAAATAAGTCTGTAATATAATATTTGCTGCTAAGCTATCAATTTTCTTTTTTCTTTTCTTTCGCGACATATCGGCTTCTACCATATAATGTGTTGCTTCTACAGTTGACAATCTCTCATCTTGCATAATTACTTCGATATTTAGAAACTGTTCTAATTTTTCTTTGAAGTTTAGAGTTGTAATTCCTCTATCTCCAATTGTATTATTCATATTTTTTGGAAATCCTAAAACAACTTTTTCGATATTATATTCTTCTATAACATTTTTTAATTCGGGAATAATAGAGTCATAGTCTCCCTCATCAAAACGAATTGTTTTATAAGAATTTGCAATTGTTGCAGTGATATCCGAAATCGACATTCCTAGAGTTCTTGTTCCAAGGTCTAAACCTAAATATCTCATTTACTCAAAAACTTTCTTACCATTACTTCTAAGATTTTTGCCTGGTCATATTGAAGAATTTTTTTTCTAGCTTCTTTATGACTAGAAATATAGCCAGGGTCTCCACTCATCAAATATCCAACAATTTGATTGATTGGATTGTATCCCCTTTCTTCTAAAATTTGTGCAACTTCTGCAATTGTGTTCTCAATAAGTGCACTTTCAAATTCATCACCATTATAAACTTTTGTTTCTCCCAAATTCATCACCTACTTTATGAATACAACTTCATTTTATCAAATATTATAATTTATTGCAATCATTCAAGATTAAATATGTGAATCTTCCTCCAATCTTTTTTTATTTTCTAAGGATTTTATGAATTTCATCTTATTATAGTAGAAAGAGAAACTATTTTGCTAGTTCCTCTATTTGTTTTTTTATCGTTTTCAAAATTTCATCTAATGCACTTGCATCCTTTCCACCACCTTGGGCAAAAATAGGACTTCCTCCTCCTGAACCATTCGATTTTAAAGCTGCTTCTTTTACCATATTTCCACAATGTATTTTGTCTTTTAAATCAGCATGAGCTTTGGCTAATATATTTACATTCCCATTGTTCACAGTTGCAATAAAAATAAATCCATTGTTTAAACTGTTTAAAAGAGCATCTATTACTTGCTTTAAAATATTTAAATCATAATTTTCTACTTTCACAATAATTGTTTCTATATTTCCAATTTTTTCTTTTTGTTTTACAAATACATCTAAGTTTTGAAGTGCTTTTTTGGACTTTTCTTCTAAATATCGTTTTTCTAATTCCATTACACTCTTTTTAATCGTTTCCATTTCATTTAGATTAAATACAATATCTTTATAAGTGTGAGGAGCATCATTGTTAATATTAAAATTAAATTCTAAAATAATTTCTTCTTGTCTCCCTTCTTCAATAATTCTTTTTGCTTTTGATAATAATTTCATCATCTCATCATTATATGGTTTGATTGCAGCAAATAAAGAGGACTCTATTCTATCTCCTGTTGCTCCAACAATTCGATATACATTGCTTCCTTTTGATTCTAAAGATACAATTGCGAAACGTTCTATTTCTCCAATATTTTTCACATGTGTTCCAGCACATAATTCTTTAGAGTCACCAATTGTAACAACTCTTACTTTATCTCCATATTTTTCATCAAACAATGCCATTGCTCCTGTTTGTTTGGCTTCTTCTAATGTTAAAATTTCTGTTTTTGTATCCACTTTTGTTGCAATACGTTCATTGACACGTTCTTCTACTTTTATTAATTCATCTTTTGAAATTTTACCTTCATAATGAATATCAAAACGAACATTTTCATTATCAATTGCAGAACCAGCTTGATGGACACTTTCTCCTAATACTTCCTGTAACGTTCTTTGAAGAACATGAGCAGCACTATGATTACACATAACATGATGTCTAAATTCTTCATTCACACTAGCGATTACTTTATCTCCTACTTTTAGAACACCATCAAAGGTTACATAGTGAAAATGTTGTTTATTTGGACCTTTGAACGAATCTTCTACTTCTATCATAATATTTCCATCTATAATAGTCCCAATATCAGAAATTTGTCCACCACTTTCTGCATAAAATGGAGTTTCTTCTAACACAATATATCCAGAATTTTCTAATGTTTCTACAAACTTTTCTCCATTAAATAATCTTAAAATAGTAGTCTCTATTTTTAATGTATCATAACCTACAAAAAGACTTTCTTCTTTAAAATTTAATAATTCTTCATTTTGAATATTCATACTTGTTGCTTTACTTCTACTTTCTCTAGCTAGATCTTTTTGTATTTTCATACAAGTATCAAAGGCTTCTTTAGATACTGTAAAGCCTTTTTCTTCTGCATATTCTAGTGTTAGTTCAAATGGAAAGCCATAAGTATCATATAATTTAAATGCTTCCTCACCACTAATGGTTTTATCTGTACTTGTTTCAAATAACTCTTGTAATCTTTTTTCTCCTTTTGCAAGTGTTTTCATAAAAAGTTCTTCTTCTTTGTTTATTTTTTCCATAACAGAAAGTTCATGGGAACGTAAATTTGGATAAGCATATTCCATAATCGAAACCACTACTGGTACCAATTCTTTTAAAAACGGTCTTTCAATACCTAGTACTTTCCCATAGCGAACTGCTCTACGTAATAATCGTCTAAGAACATAATTTCTTCCATTATTTCCAAAATTAGCGCCATCTGAAAGGGCAAAGGTAATTGTTCTAATGTGGTCTGCAATTACTTTAAACGCCATTTCTCCATTGTATTTTTTCCCACTTATTTCTTCTGTTTTTTCAATAATAGGAAGAAACAAATCCGTATCAAAATTGGTATCCACTTCTTGTAAAATAGAAAGCATTCTTTCTAATCCCATTCCAGTATCAATATTTTTACTTGGAAGTTCTGGATATTCTTCTCTTGGAATTCCTGCTTTCGCATTATATTGACTAAATACATTATTCCATATTTCAATATAGCGGTCATTTTCAATATCATCTTGTAACAATTTAATCCCTAAATTTTCAGGGTCATATTTCTCTCCTCTATCATAAAAAATTTCACTATCTGGTCCGCTTGGTCCTGGTCCGATTTCCCAGAAGTTTCCTTCTAATTTGATAATGTGAGAAGGGTCTACTCCAACTTTAATCCAAGTGTTATATGCTACTTCATCATTTGGATAAATGGTCATGTAAAGTTTTTCTTTATCAAAACCAATCCACTCTGGACTTGTTAGAAATTCAAATGCCCAAGTTATTGCTTCTTCTTTAAAATAATCACCAATAGAAAAGTTTCCAAGCATTTCAAAGAAAGTTTGATGACGAGCTGTTTTTCCAACATTTTCAATATCATTGGTACGAATGCATTTTTGACTACTACAGATTCTTCTATTATCAGGAACAATACTTCCATCAAAATATTTTTTTAAAGGTGTCACTCCTGCATTAATCCACAATAAAGTAGGGTCATTGATTGGTACTAATGAAGCACTTTCTAGTACTTGATGTCCTTTGCTTTCCCAAAACTGAAACCATAAGTCCCTCATTTCATTTCCTGTTAATTTTTCCATATTCTACACCTCTTGTTTTAAAATATCATTTACTTTTTCTTTTAAGTCTTCTAAACTTCCATCATTTTCAATCACATAATCATAGTTTGCATAATTATCTAAATCCGTTTCTGTTCTATGCATTTTTTGTTCTTCTGTTAAACCATTATCAAAATTAGGCCGATTTACTCGAATAATAACAACGTTTTCAAAATTATCCCTTGGTGTATCAACTTCTATTTTAAATCTTGCATCGGAAATTGTTAACACATCAAAGAAGAAAGAATAAACTTTAATATCATCCACGATTTTCTTTACAAAAAACGCTTCATCAATCTTATCGCGAATGACATTAGTTCCAAGTTGTTGTAGAAGTTCTCTTGGTTTTGTTTCTTCACTCCCATCCCAATTACTAATTTTTTTCGCATATTCTTTAATATAACTACTATATTGTAAATTTAAAACATCATAATGATTTTCTATATAATAGTTTCTAATCATTTCTGCTATGGTATCTTTACCATGCCTTGCTTTCCCACATACAATAAAAATTTTTGGTTGTTTTTCTTTTAATTTCATTTTATCCATCCTTTCAAATTATAGAAAAACCACGTATTTTTCTAGGAACGAAAAACCGTGGTACCATCCTAATTGCTTCTTTTTTTTGATAACGGAGACTTCTCCGGTAGGATTTGCCTACACTCTAAAGGAGCTTCCACAAGTTTGTTTTCTCATTTTCACCAACCATGAGTTCTCTACTAAAACAAATATTGTGTACTAATCTTTATCATTGTTTTAATTAAAATCTAGTATATCATATTTTTCGTCTAAAAATAGAACAATGGATTTTACTACTGAAATAATTGGAGTTGAAATAAGCATTCCTAATATTCCCCAAAAATGACCAAAAATAAGTAATCCTAACATAATTGTAACTGGGTGTAATTTTGTAGTTTTACTCATAATAAGAGCTTGAATAAAATTACCTTCTAAGAATTGTATCACTGCAATTACTACAAGTACTAATATCCCAGTTGTTGGAGATTGGGCGAATCCAACAATCACTGCTGGTGCACCTCCAATATAAGGTCCTACATAAGGAATAATGTTAGTAAGCCCACAGAAAAGTCCAAATAGAAGCGGTGCTTTTAAGCCAACTAACCATAATCCAATCGATGTCACAATGAAGACAAATGTAGAATCAAGTAGTGCTCCTTGTACAAATCTTCTTAAAGAAGTATTTACTTCTGTAATTAATTCTCTCGCATCTTTTTGCATCTTCCTAGGAAATATTGTAATAATGGTATCATTCACATTGTCAAATCCAATTAATAAATAAAATCCAATAATAAGTCCTATTAGGAAAATTCCAAGACCACTAAAAATTGATTTTGCGATATCTACTGTCATGGTTGGAAGAGAGCTTGCTAAATTGGCTCCAAATTCTTCTATATTTTTAAATACATCTAGCTTAAAGGCATCGGCATCAAAGTCCTTAATCGCTGACAATTTTTGAAAAACTTCATCAATCCAAGATTTGACAGAATCAAATACTTTAGGTAATGTTTGAACAAAATCATTAATTTGGTCTGATAATAAAGGAATAATTGTAGCCAATAAAAGAAATAAGAAACCAAGGAATAAAAGATACATAATCATAGAACCAAAAGTCCTCTTTATTCCTTTCTTTTGAAGCCATTTAACGGCTGGGTCAAATAACCAGGCCATAAATATTCCAATAAAAAGAGGTGCTACAATTGTTAATAGTTCAATTATGAAATCCCAGATTTTTAATTCTTTTACTACTTTTATAGCTGCCCAAGCACCAACTATAATAATTAAGAAATATGAAATATGAAGTATTTTTTTGGCTAATGAAATAGTCTCATTTACATTTTTCATATTTAGTTCTTTGTCATTTCCTTTTCGAAACATGATTTCACCTCATAATTCTATTATAACCTATATGATACTCTTATGTAAATCATTATTGTTCATGAAAGCAGAAAAATAAATTGACAAAATTTTAAAACGATACAAAACGAATTCTAGCATATCCATGGTCATTATTTCCATTGATATTTCCAGTTCCTCTTGGATTTGGCATTTCTTCTCTTCCACTTAACATCAAAGCATTTTTAAAACTCATATTAGAGTAATGAATTGAGCTACCTGTCGGTTTTAATGATTCATTAATAGCATTGCATCCATTATAGCCAGAGATAAAGGAAGAACCTCCTCCACCTCCTTGGCCAGAACCGCCTGATTTGGTAGCGCCTCCTGCTCCACCTCCGTAGTAGCCTCCTCCACCGCCTCCAGCACCTGTGCCATCGGATACAGAGTCGTTATTTCCGCCTTTTCCAAAGCTTCCGGAATAAGGAGTTCCTGTTCCACCATAAATGTTATTTCCGTTTGTTCCTCCTGCTATTTGAGTACCACCTTTTCCATCCTGGTTGTTATAAGCATGTCCGCTATAGTATCCTCCACTATAGCCTTGTAATCCGCCTGCGTAGCTCCCTCCTCCAGCAGTTGTATAAACTCCAAGAGAAGAACCACCACCACCTCCAGCGACCATAATTCTCGATTTTAAACTATCTATATTGTCCCAATCTCCGCTTTCAAGACGAATATCTGTTGCTCCACCACCAGAAGTTCCATAACTTGTTCCAAGTCCGCCTGTTCCTCCTCCATTAAAAGTTGGAGTTCGGCTTGCTACTTTTCCCTTTTCGCCTATATAAATATATAGTTTCTGTCCTTTTGTTAAAGCAATATTTCCTTTTGTATATCCACCTTTACTAAATTGTTCTGTTCCTTCATAAAATCCACCAGTTGCTCCCCATAGTTCAATTTGATAAGTACCACTTGCTGGAACAGTAAAAGTCTCATAATTGCCAGTATAGTCATAATTCATATCAGAAACATGAAGAATTTTTCTTATTTTTGTTTCAATTAACTGATTTTTATCATTATAGAGCTGATATGTAATGGTACGCATATTCCAAAGTGTATCTTTTGCATCATCTTTGACTTCAACATGATATTTTATTCCACTTGGTGAATTTCCTAATAAAATTTCATACCCTGGGTCTTCAAAAGTATCAGTCCTTTGTATTACTTGTTCTTCTCCCAATAAATAAATCATGGCGTGGTCTTCTATATCATGCAATAGTGTGATACGTACATAACCATCTTCAGAGTTGCCATTCATTGTTCCCTCTTTTCTAGGATTTGGCATTTCTTCCTTTCCGCTTAGCATGAAAGCATCACGAAATACAATGCCAGAATAATGATTTGGTTGTCCAGATGGCGAACCATCTTTATGAATGGCATTTACGCCTGGATACCCAGAGATAAAGGAAGAACCTCCTCCGCCTCCTTGACCAGAGCCTCCGTTTTTGGTAGCACCTCCAGCTCCACCGCCGTAGTAGCCGCCGCCACCTCCTCCAGCTCCAAGACCGTCAGATATAGAATCGTTATTTCCACCTTTTCCAAAACTTCCAGAATACGTAGTTCCTGTTCCATTATGAACATTATTTCCATTTGTTCCACCAGATATTTGTGTTCCACCTTTTCCCTCTTGATTATTATAAGGATGGCCATGATAATAACCACCATTATATCCAGTTAATGTCCCAGCATAGCTCTTTTCTCCAGCTGTATTGTATTCAAAGTGCGCTACTCCGCCACCTCCTCCAGCGTTTCCTTCATAGCCTTTTTGACCGCCATAATATCCGCCTCCATTAAAGGAAACTTTATGATTATTTTTTCCTTTTTCACCAACATAAATATAAAATGTATCTCCCTTTTTTAAATGAATTGTGCCTTTTGTATAAGCACCATAACCATAAGGGGCATCTTCATTTCTTCCACCTGCTGCTCCCCATAATTCTATTTCATAAAGACCATCATAAAGAGCTTCAAATTTTTGAACATTTCCAGTATATTCAAAATCAGCATGATATCGTTCATCTAAAATATGAAAAACTTTTTCTGCTTTTACATTTTTGTCATTTTTTAAATAATAAGTAATGTGATAATCTCCTGGAGTTTTTCTATCCACAGTTCCCTCATAACCAATATTATTTTCTACAGTATGATTTTCATTATCATAAGCGGTTACCCCTTTTAATATATCAATCATTTCCCCTTTAAAATAAGTGGTTTCTTCTTCCTCGACAACGATACTTCCTTTGAAATCACTACAAGCACCTTCTTCTAAATGAATCTTTGGCGCATAATAACTTTTATAAGCACACCATTTTCCATTATATAATTGAAGTTCTATTCTACCTTCTTCATTAATTTCTACATATCCGCTTTTTGGTCTTGTTCCTGTAAAAGACAATACTTTGTCATTTGGAAAAGTAAATAATTGCTTTGGTGTTTCTTCAAAAATCAAAGCCGTTGCATAATAAGTTTGGGCTGTTTCCATAATACCATAAGCACTATTTAAAAAAGCTTGCTTTCTAGATTTCTCAATAATATTTAGCACAATTGGAACAGTGATAAGTGCTATAACGGCTAGTATTATAATGACAGCCAATAACTCAATTAATGTAAACCCTTTTTTCTTCATGGTACCAACACCTATTCTAAACCCATTTTACATCAAAGTTTTCACTTTATCAATGAAAAAGAACAATCTTTTCAATTGTTCTATACACTCATCAATTCATTTTCTTTTTCTTTAAATTTTTCATCTACTATTTTATTATATTTATTAATCAATTCTTGAATGTCTTCTTGTCCAGCTTCTTTATCATCTTCTGGAATTTCTAATTTTTTAATGTCATTATTTGCATCTTGACGAATGTTGCGAAGCGCGATTTTAGCTTCTTCTGCAATTATTTTGGCTTGTTTTACATACTCTTTTCTTGTTTCTTCTGTAAGTGCTGGTATGTTTAAAATAATAACTTCACCATTATTGTTTGGTGTTAGTCCAATATTGGCTTCATAAATTCCTTTTTCTATTGCTCCTAAGCAACTTCTATCAAATGGTTTAATCATAAGTTGTCTTGCTTCTGGAATAGAAATTGTCGCTAATTGTTTTAATGGTGTATCACTTCCATAATAAGAAACCATTACTTTATCTAAAATTGCTGGATTGGCTCTTCCTGCTCGAATATTTAAAAATCTTTTTTCCATATTTTCAATTGCACTATTCATACGCATTTCCGTTTCCATTATTATGTCATTCATATATAACCCTCACATTTCTAGTTTTATTATATTATAAATATTTGCAAATATCAATATAAAATAAAAGATTAAGAAGAATCTTAATCATCTATTTTTTGAAAAAATATTTTTTATTTTTCGCAATAAATTTCAAATATATTCACGTATCTTTTTAAATGCGCTATTATCCTCTAAATCTGTTTTTTGTAATTGTTCAAAAAGTTTCTTTTGTTCTTTAGATAGTTTTTTTGGAGTAATTACTTTAATAATAACATACATATCGCCTTTTCTACTACTGTGGATATGTTCTACCCCTTTTCCTTTTAAACGATATTTATCTCCAGTCATACATCCAGCATCAATTGTAAGCTTTACGGTTCCATATAAAGTTGGAACTTCTTTTTTACATCCTAAAACAGCATCTGCAATTGTAATTGGTAGTTCTAAATAGATATTGTCATCTTCTCTTTCAAAAATTGGATGTGTTTTTACATTAAATTCAATGTAAACATCTCCATTTGGTCCACCATTACTTCCTGCATTCCCTTTTCCAGCCAACCTTAATTGATTTCCAGTATCTACTCCTGCTGGAATCGTAACTTCTAAATCAACATTCCGTTTTGCTTTTCCTGAACCCCTACATTGGCTACAAGTCGTTTCATAGCTTTTTCCTTTTCCTTTGCAATTTGGACAAGTCGATTTTGTCATAAATGCTCCAAATAAAGTCCTTTGTTCTGTTGTTACTTGACCACTTCCATGACAGGTTGGACATGTTTTTTCACCATGTCCACCTTTTCCAGAACATTCTTTGCAATCTTCAACAACATCTAAGTTTACTGTTTTCTTTGTTCCAAATACTGCTTCTTCAAAGGTTAAATTCATTCTAATTAAAGAGTCTGAACCTTTTCTAGCTCTAGTGGAAGAGTTTCCACCTCCAAAACCAAATCCGCCTCCAAATAAATCACTAAAGATATCTGAAAAATCAAATCCGGAGAAATCAAATCCACCTGTTCCTCCAGGTCCTCCTTGGAAGGCTGCATGACCATATTGGTCATATTGCTCACGTTTTGAAGCATCGCTTAATACTGCATAGGCTTCCTGTGCTTCTTTAAACTTTTCTGCTGCGTCTGGTTCTTTACAAACATCTGGATGATATTTTTTAGCAAGCTTTCTGAAAGCACTTTTTATTTCAGAGTCAGTCGCTGTTTTGCTAACCCCTAGTATTTCATAATAATCTCTTTTTTCCATTTTACTTCACTTCCTTTTAGTTATATAAAGCTTTTAGTTCTTGAAGTTTCTGTTCAAAAACAGACAATGCTTTTTCTATTGGTTCCTTAGTTGTCATATCAATTCCAACACGTTTTAAAATTTCTAATGGATAATCGCTTCCACCACTTGATAAAAATTCCAAATATCTTTCTTTTACACCTTCTACTCCATTTAGAATATCATATGCAATTGCAATCGCACTTGATAAACCTGTGGCATATTTATAGACATAGAAGGAATCATAGAAATGTGGAATTCTTGCCCATTCATAGCGGATTTCATTGTCACTAATCACATCAGGGCCATAATAAAGTTTATTTAATTCATAATAAGTATTACTAAATTCTTGCTCTGTAAGAGGCACTCCATTGGCTTCTTTTTCATGCATCAACATTTCAAATTCAGCAAACATTGTTTGACGATAAATCGTCGTTCTTACTTTTTCTAAGAATTCTGTCAAATATAAGATTTTTTCTTCTTTTGTTTCGGCATTTTTATATAAGTAGTCGTTTAACAATATTTCATTTACAGTAGATGCGATTTCAGCTAGGAAAATTGGATATCCATGATTGATAAAACTTTGATTTTTATTAGAATAATAAGAATGCATAGAATGTCCTAGTTCATGAGCAAGAGTGCTCACAGAATCTATTCTATTATCATAATTTACGGATAAGTAAGGATAAGAATCATAAGTCCCCCAACTATAAGCCCCCGATTTTTTTCCTCTATTTGGATAAATATCAATCCATTTTTCAGTAAAAGCCCTTTGTAAGCTGCTTATATACTCCATACCTAATGGTTTTAAAGCTTCTAATACAATTTCTTTTCCTTCTTCAAATGGAATCTCTTTCGGCTTTTCTTGTATTAAATCTGCATAAACATCATACATGTGCATCTCGTCATACCCTAATACCTGTTTTCTAAAACTCATATAACGATACATGTCTTTAAAATGCTCATGTACAGTATCAATTAAGTTATGATAAACAGAAATATCAATATTATCATGAAAAAGGCTCGCTTCTAATGGGCTATTATAGTTTCTAACTTTACTATAGAAAAAGTTTTCCTTGATTTGTCCTTTCAAGGCCGCTGCAATTGTATTTTTAAAATCTCCAAAATATTTATACATTGCTTTAAAAGCATCTTCTCTAACTCTTCTATTTTGACTTCCAACATAATATCCATAATTACTATTAGTAAGTTCTACTTCTTCGTCGTTTTCATCTTTTATTGTTCCCAAATAGATATCTGCATTATCTAAATTATAAAATACATCGTCTCCTGTACCAAATGCATTGGAAGCTGCTGCTATAATTGCTTCTTCCCCTTTACTTAGTGTATGCTTTTGATAACGAAATATGGACTCTAAAGCAAAGCGATATTCTTCAAGTTCCCTTTTTTCCTCAATGTATTTAAGAACAGTATCATATGGGCAACTTAAAATTTCTGGGCGTACAAAAGCTAACGCTTCATTTACATCATCATTCAAGGTTTCCGTTTTCATTTTTCGTTCTTGTGCTTGTGTATTTGTTGTATCTTCATCACAAAGCATATGTGCATATACATAGATTTGCTCTAAAACTCTATCTAGTTCATCACTTGTTTTCAAATAAGAAAGCAAAGATGCACTAGAACTCATAATATGACCTTGCATATTTTGAATTTGTTCCTTTTTTTGTATTACTTCTTGATATAATTCATCAAAGCTTTTTGCTTCTACCATTTTTTCTAAATTCCATTTATATTTATTATCAATTTCTGAACGCTTTTTTACTGTTTTTCCCATAGTTTCTCCTTATCCTTAAGAAAGTTCTAGTTTCCTAGAACTTCTTTTTACTTTTCTTCAAATTCAGCATCTACTACATTATCATCTTTTTTATCAGAGGTTTGTTCTGCACTATTATTTTCATTTGCTTGCGCTTGTTTTGCTGCTTCTTCATAAACTTTTGTTGCAAAAGCCATAGCAGTTTCATTTAATTTTTCTTTTTTAGATTTAATATCTTCTAAGTCATCTTTTTCTAATGCTTCTTTTAACTCTTTCATTTCTGCTTCTGCTTTTGCTTTATCTTCACTACTTACTTTATCTCCAAGGTCTTTTAACGCTTTTTCTGTAGCAAAAATTGTTTGTTCTGCTTCATTACGTAAGTCAGCTTCTTCTTTTCTCTTTTCATCCGCTTCACGGTTTGCTTCTGCTTCTTTTACCATTTTATCGATTTCATCATCACTTAAATTTGTAGAAGCAGTAATTGTAATAGATTGTTCTTTGTTTGTTCCTAAATCTTTTGCTTTTACATTGACAATACCATTGGCATCAATATCAAATGTAACTTCGATTTGAGGTACTCCTCTTGGAGCTGCTGGGATGTTGGTTAATTGGAAATTTCCAAGTGTTTTATTATCAGCTGCCATTGGTCTTTCTCCTTGTAAGATATGAATATCTACAGCTGGTTGATTATCTGCAGCAGTTGAGAATACTTGAGATTTACTAGTTGGAATGGTTGTATTTCTTGGAATTAATACAGTACATACTCCACCTAATGTTTCGATACCAAGTGAAAGTGGTGTAACGTCTAATAATACGATATCATTAACATCTCCTGTTAAAACTCCACCTTGGATGGCTGCTCCCATTGCTACTACTTCATCTGGGTTTACTTCTTTACTTGGTTCTTTTCCTAATTCTTTTTTTACTAATTCTTGTACCATTGGAATACGAGTAGAACCACCAACTAATAATACTTTATCAATATCTTTTGAAGTCAAGTTAGCATCTTTTAAGGCTTTACGAACTGGTTCCATAGTAGATTCTACCAAGTCACGAATCAAATCTTCAAATTTTGCTTTTGATAAGCTTAAATTTAAATGAAGTGGTCCATCTTCTCCTTGCGATAAGAATGGAAGTGAAATTTCTGTTGAACTCATACCACTTAAATCTTTTTTAGCTTTTTCAGCTGCTTCTTTTAATCGTTGCATAGCCATAGAATCTTTATGTAAGTCTACCCCATTTTCTTTTTTGAATTCGTCTGCTAAGTATTCCATAACACGGTTGTCAAAGTCATCTCCACCTAAGTTGTTATTTCCACTTGTTGATTTTACTTCAAATACTCCATCACCAGTTTCTAGGATAGAAACGTCAAATGTTCCTCCACCTAAATCGAATACCAAAATCATTTCTGATTTTTCTTGTTTATCTAATCCGTAAGCAAGTGCTGCTGCTGTTGGCTCGTTGATAATTCTTTCTACTTCTAATCCAGCAATTTTACCAGCATCTTTTGTTGCTTGACGTTGTGCATCGTTAAAGTACGCTGGAACTGTAATAACTGCTTTTGTTACTTTTTCCCCTAAATACGCTTCTGCTGTTTTCTTAAGGTCTTCTAGTACCATTGCACTAATTTCTTGTGGTGTATATTTTTTGTCACCTACTTCAAACTTATGGTTGGTTCCCATTTTTCTCTTCGCACTTGATACTGTATTTGGATTTGTCATTGCTTGGTTTTTTGCTTTAATACCAACAATTCTTTCTCCATCTTTTTTAAATGCTACAACAGATGGAGTTGTTCTTGAACCTTCTGGGTTAGCAATTACTTTTGCTTCTCCTCCATCATATACACATACACAACTATTTGTTGTTCCTAAATCAATACCTATAATTTTACTCATATTTATCACCTTTCTCTTTCTGGCAAATTCATTGCCCATTCTGTAATTATCTTGCAATATTTTTCTTTTTCCTGTTCAAATTCAGTTCGATTTTTGTAATTACCAGAAGCATTAAAATAATTAATCGTATGAGATAAACAAGTCTTCTCTCCTAATTCTTCTACTATAAATCCTTCTGGAATATTTGGAAATTCATACTTACTTTTGAATAAAATATAAATTCCTGTTACCATTTTCTCTTTTGGATATGAAATATCATATTCTTTTATTTCATAATGACTTTCACAGCTTGCTAAAGTATAATATCCTAACTTATTTAATTTTGAAATTACTTTTGCTATCATTGGGTCACAGCTAAATACTTTAGGATGTTCTTCATAAATTTCAAACGTTTCTTTTTCTATAAAATAACATCTATCCATTTATTCACTAACTTTAACCATAGCAGGTCTAATCACTCTATCTTTGTATAAATATCCTTTTTGTAATACTTCAATAATCATACCAGGTTCCATACCTTCTACATGAGCTGTCATAACAGCTTGATGATAAGTTGGGTCAAATGGCTTATTATTTCCATCAATGGCTTTTATCTCATATTTTTCTAAGATATTCACAAAGTTACAATAAATCATTTTAAAACCTTCTAAGAATTTTGAAAGTTCATCATCTAGATTTTCGTCATCTAAAGCGATTGCTCTTTCAAAATTATCCACTGTAGAAAGCATATCTTTAATCATGTCTTCCCCAGAATATTTTAGTAAGCGACTAATTTCTTCATCTTTTCTTTTCCTATAATTGATAAAATCAGCTTTACTTACCAACAATTTATTTTCTAATTCTTTATTAACCTCTTTTAATTCTTCTAATTCTTTTTCTAATTTGTTTGATTTTTTATTTTTTCCAAATATTTTTTTATCTTCTTTTTCTTCTGCACAATTGCACTCTTCATTTTCACATCCACATGTTTCTTCTGTGTTTTCACAATTACAATTTCCGCATCCGCAAGTTTCTTTTTCTTCCATTTTATACCTCCTTTTTGACATTATATCCCTATGTTTTGTTTAATATAGTCGAGTAATGCAATTACTCGGTCATATTCCATTCTTTTTGGTCCTATTAAAGCAATTGTTCCTTCTTCTCCACCTAATGAATATTTTGTTTTAATTACAGTGACATCATCATCAAACTCGTTTTCACTACCAATATAAATATTAATTCCATTGTCTTCTTCCTTAATATTGTTAATCATACTTTGGTCTTCAAACTTATTCATGATTTCTCTAATTTTAGTTGCATCATCAAATTCTGGTTGCATTAAAATATTTTTTGTTCCTGTCACTCTAACATTCGCTTCTTTTGTAAAGTCACTAAATGCACTATAGAAGGCATTATAAAGAACCTCGTGCTGTTTTATATATTTTGCAATCACTGGTTTTACTTCAAATTCCAGTTTGCTACTAACTTCATCAATTGGAGTACCTATAATTAATTTGTTGATTAACTCTACTGTTTGGCGTACTTCTTCTACAGAAATTGTATCTGGTAAATTCATAGTTCTATGTTCTACATGACCTTTATCTGTTACAACAATAGTGATAAACTGAAAGTCATTTAATGGAACCACTTCTACTTTAGTTACTTTATTTTCTTTCGAAGAACTTCCTAAAACTACTGATGTATAACTTGTAAGTTCAGAAATAATTTCCATACTTCTTAGAATTGCATCATTTAAAGCAAGTGATTGGTTGTGGAAAATCGTTTGTAATTTTAACATATCTTCCCCATTCATTTCCTTTGGTTTCATAATATAATCAACATAATAACGATAGCCTTTTTCACTTGGAACACGTCCAGATGAAGTATGTGTTTTTTCTAAGTAGCCGAAATCTTCTAATGTAGCCATTTCATTTCTAATGGTCGCACTCGAACAATTCATGATTTCACAAAGTGATTTTGAACTGACTGGTCTTGCTGTTTTAATATAATCTTCAATAATTAATTTTAATAGTTCAGTCTGTCTATCATTCATCATTTCTTTTCACCTCTTTGGCACTCTCTTTCAAACACTGCTATCAGTATAACATTATATGTTAGCATTGTCAATATATGAGTGCTAAAAAAATAAAAAAGTATATTCTTCTTATACTTTTTAGTTATACTCAATAGTAATTTATTATTCAATAATTATACTTACATTTTATATCAACGATTATGTTTACCATTATTCAACATACTAGATAAACTAGCATTATAATCACTCGTTTTTTTGATGAAACTTTCTAAATTAAATTTTATTCCATAAATGCTTTTAAGTATTTGTAAAGTAATTTGAAAATTCAAGTTAAAATTTTTCATGATGCTATTTTCTTTTATAGGAAATGTATTATTTATAATTTGACTATAAGAATTATTTAATAATTCATTCAAAGATGTAATAATTTCTTGCTTTAAAATTTCATCTACAAACTGATTACTTAATAAATTCATAATATCTTTAATAGTACTACTTATACTTCCTAAATAATTAATTTCGTCACCAGCTAACAAATTTTTAGCTGAAGTCAAATCATCTAACAAGCTTTTTCGATCTGTAATATTTCCCACTATGTTTGCAAGTTCACGAATAATGGGCATCAATTCTTTTCTTATCTCAATTTCAGTATGATAATTTATCTCTAAATGTTCTATTTTAGAATTATATTTTAAAAGGACACTTGTTAATCTATTCTCATATTTTGACTGACTATTTGTATCCAAAGAGGCAATAATAGTTTTTAAAGTTTCAATATCATTTCCCAAAGATGTTTTATGATTACCAAATAATGCTTGATAAAAATCAGTTGACATTAATACTTTTGCATAAAATTCTTCTATTTTAGTGGCTAATATAGTTTCATAATCACTAAAATTAGATAATGTAAGCGAGGTGTGAAAGAATGTTTTAAATGATTTTTCTAATTCATAGTCTATTTCATTTAAAATACTGAATAAACTATTTTTAACATACTCATTAGATGTAAAACTATTAGTTTTTAGGATAATATCTTCTATTTTTTGAAAATTCTTCTCATCACTTTCTTGAGGTTTCACACCTTTTACAATAAATTCTTTATAATGATTGATTTTTTTCCTCAAAGCGATAGTATTATCTAATCTATTCATATACATAATAATTTTATTTAAATTTGTTATGAAGTGAATTCTTATAGATGGAATATCAGGTAATGTAGTTAAGCTTTCTTCTACATTAAGTCCAAATTTTGGCTTTGCTTCTTCTAAATTTTTTCTATATTCATCTATTAAATAGTTTAATTGATTTGAAATAGAATTTCTAGTATCTGCATCTAATAATAAGATTTTACTCTTGATTTGATTTATTAAATCATCTATTTCTTTATCCATTAAATTCGATGTTTCTGGTAAAATAACACTTTCTTTATTAAGAAATTCGGGAGAGGTTATCTCTTTAGTCATTGTCACTGTTCCAGAACACGTTGTATCCAAAATTGCCTTCACAACTGGATTACTATATCCCTCAAAATAAATTGTACATTTTTCATGACATGGTTTTATTAGTGAAATTGCTTGACGCATATTAAAATCGTTAAGCGTACAAATATGAACATGGTACATTTCTTTGAAGTCTTGTATTTCAAAAAGGTTTAATTTAGTTGCATTTGAAAAGAAACAGTAAAGAGAGGAATAATTTTGACAACCAGCAAATGCATCAGAAGCTATTTCTACAACTGTTTTAGGAATAACAATGGAATCAAAATGTAGAGCATTTTTAAATGCACATTCTTCAATCTTTTCAAGACCATGATTTAATATTAAACGAGTGTGATAACTATAAAAAGCTTCTGAAAAAGCATATTTCCCTATTACTTTAAGAGAGTTAGGAAAAACAACTTCTTTTACATTGGCACGACAAAAGGCAAGAGGAGTAATATACTCTATTCCTTCTTTTAAGATTATCTTATCTTTATAAAAACCAGTTTCCAGAAAGCAGGGTGGAAATTTTCGAATTGTCCCTGGCATTGTAATAGTACCAAATTTTTTCCCTCTAAATACCATTGACTCAATTTCAGTTACTCCTTCTGGTATAACAACTTCATCTTCATTTTTCCTGTATTCTATTAATCGACCATTCCTAATAAGCCATTCATCATTATTAATATTGAGCATATGACACCCTCCTAATATTATATTCAAATTATAACATTTATAATGTTGATATACAAACTTAAAAAGTATATTTTCGTACCTTTTTTATTTTCTTTTTACGAATTGTTTTGGCTTTACTGTGTTTGCTGGAATAATTTCTCCCTCTTGATAGTCTCTATCTAGTTGGTCAAAACGAACATTCCTTAATATTCCATTCATTAACATGGCAAAATAAAGTTTTTGTTCCTCATTTTTTTCAAGAACAAACATTTCTCCAGTCCAAATTTTCTCTTTAAATTTCTCCCGTAATGGCAATAATTTTTCTCTAGCATAATATGCTGCTTCCATACAATAATTATAAGAATGCCCTAGCAGCATTGAAGATGGAATTTGTTCTGAGTTCTGGTAATCATGCACAAATACTGGGTCAATATCAAGTTCGTAAATTAAATCAATGGTTCTTTTTAAATCCTCTATTGTTTCAGTTGGAAATCCTGCTATCAGTTCTGTATGAATAATAATATCTGGTCTTTCTTTTCTAATAAAGCGGATTAGTTTAATTAAACTTTCTAATGAAATTGGTCGGTTCATTAAGTTATAAACTCTTTCACTTCCACTTTCTAATGAAACAAAAATTTCTTTAATTTTATGATTTCTAATAATTTCTTCTATCAATTCCGGATACCAATTAATTAAAGCTCCTACATAAGCAAATTTGATTTTATCTGGTTTTGTGAAAGTCTTTATCACTTCATGAGACCTTCTGTTTCCATATAAGTCAACTCCATAAAGACTTAAATTTGATGCATGAATTGCAATATGATGAAATGGATAATCAATTTCTTCAATATCAGATGCTAAACTTTCTACCTTTTCAAACGGATAACTTTTTAATTCAAAATTCATATAATGACTTTTACAAAAACTACAATGGTTTAAGCAGCAAGAAACTGGAGAAAGTGAAATAGAAACATTATCTACTGAATATGGGATATCAAATTCATCCTCCATATTGTAACCTCTTAATAAGTTTGCTACATATGGAACAAGTTCTTCCTGTTTTACAATTTCTATTTTTGCTAATAATTCTTTTTGTTCTTCTGTTAACTCAAATTTTACTCCCTTTGATATACAACCGCTCACAATTATTTCGGCATCCGCTTTTACCCTTTTTTAAATATCTTCAATACATTTATAACTATTAATCATTTGTTGATAAGTCGCTAAGCAGGTATCTGTTATGATTACAATATCTGCTTCTTCTGACTCTACAAATTCAAGTTTGAGATTTTTCACTAACTCTTTAATCATTGCTTTTTCATTATAATTGCTGCAAGCACCATATCCACCTATCCATATTTTTTTCATACAATTCCTCCAATAAATTAGTACATATTATAATATTGTAAACAATATCTAGTCAAAAAAAAATGTAGTTCCCTACATTGATTTTCCTTTTGATTTTTCATACAAGTAAATACAATCTTGTACATCTTTTGTAATTTCTACATTTCTCCATAGTGGAAATCCCATAAATGTAACAGTTTTAAACTTTCCTTCTAAATAATCAAGTCCTTGAATTCTAAATTTCGTATGAAACAACCTTTTCAAAAAACTTCCTGTTGCTTTAATTTTAGTTTTATAACCATATTGATAAGCCATTTGAATAATACCACCATCATTTAATTGTTTGCTAGCCTTATTTTGAATAAATTCTATATATTCATTGCTAACCATTGTACTAAAGCAATCGCTTACTAAATAAGACTCAATATTAGAAAAGAACATGGCATCATATGTATCACTACCTTCTCCAATTTCTAGTACATCTTTTTCTGTAAATGATATCTCTACATCATCTAATCTGGATTTTGTTTGTTCATAATTTTCTTCACTATATAAATAAGGATTGCCAAGAATAGTATTTTTAATATTTGATGGGGCTTCTATTAATTTTGATGCAAATAACGCATTACCATCATTGGAAAATAATTGATATATAGAATTCCAATATTCTAAAAACGGGATTAATCTTTGATACATACCATAATCCATCTTACTGTCTCCAAAAAAGAACTGTAAATATTCTTGATAAGAAAATGCTTTCATTGCTGCCATTTTTAATTGGGCATAAAAGACTGTATTCACATTTGTATCAAAATTACAAATCTTTTTTGCACCCTCATATATCAAATTAAAAGTTTGGTCAAAACTACCAGTTACAGTTAAAACATCTTTTCCGTCTAAATTAATTTTTTCTAAATAAGATAAATTTTCTGTTGAAAATGAATAAATACTACTATACTTACTAAAATCAGGACGTACAAAAGAATAATATGTTCTATTTAAAAATTCTACTGTTCCTTGTATTGCTTCTTGTACATTAAGTTCCATTTCATAAGCCTCCTATTTATAATATAACTCTCATTTAAAAGGTCGTCAATATTTGTATTCCTAGTTCAATGTAAATAGGTGTAAATTAATTTCTGTTAATTGGCTATAATAGTATTGTTTGTTTAAAATCAAGTACTGCCCTATTGGATATCGGACAAGCACTATTTTCTAAATGCTGAAGTGCTTGTTTTTGTTTTCCATAAATCTCCTGATAACCTTTTAGTAGTTTATAATTATAAATAATACAAAAATAAAAATTAAAATAAGTTTTATAAAATTAAGCAATATCAAAGAGGAAATAAAATTATCTTTTCGCATATTATCAACTCTCTTTTAAAGGCAATTATCAATCAAATAAATCCGATAAACGTTATTATATAACACACTACTTTTAAATATAAATGATTTTGATAGCTTTTTTAAACATTGCATTTTGGTAGTTTTTTTATGTAAATTTTGCTAACAAAATAGTAAAAATCTATTTTTCTTCATTTATTTTCTACCCATCATGATATGTTGATAATGTTTTAATTTTTGATATTTGCTTCATCAGAAACACATAAAAAACGCAGAATTATTTTTCTACGTTTTTTATAATAAATGTATTATTTTCTATATCTATAACAATTTTGCTATCAAATTTTATTTCATCCATAATTATTTTTTCAGCAAGTAAAGTTTCTAAATTTCTGCTTACATAGCGTTTAATTGGACGAGCTCCATAATTTTCATCATAAGATTCTTCTATAATGAATTTTTTGGCATTTTCTGTTAATTCAATAGTAAGATGTTTATCACTTAGTCGATATTCAATTTCACTAACAATCTTATTTAAAATATCATAGATAACTTCTTTGGTTAATGGTTTAAAAATAATAATTTCATCAATACGATTTAAAAATTCTGGTTTAAATGTGTGTCTTAATTCCGTATGAATTAATTCCCTACTATTTTCTTTATTTTCTAAAATATATTCGCTACCTAAATTAGAAGTCATAATAATAATCGTATTTTTAAAATCTACTGTTCTACCTTGACTATCTGTAATTCTTCCATCATCTAATATTTGAAGTAATATATTAAAAACATCTTTATGCGCTTTTTCAATTTCATCAAATAAAACGATACTATATGGATTTCTCCTAACTGCCTCTGTTAATTGTCCCCCCTCATCATATCCAACATATCCTGGAGGCGCTCCTACTAACCTAGATACAGAATGTGCTTCCATATATTCACTCATATCAATTCGAATCATGTGACGTTCATCATCAAATAGTTCATAAGCTAAAGTTCTAGCAACTTCTGTTTTTCCTACTCCAGTTGGTCCTAAGAAAATAAAGGAACCGATTGGTCTATTAGGGTCTTTAATTCCCGCTCTAGCACGAAGAATTGCCTCACTGACTAATTTTAGTGCTTCTTCTTGACCTTTTACTCTTTTTTGCATATTCTCTTCTAAATGAATGAGTTTCTCTTTTTCACCACTTACTAATTTCTGAACTGGAATATTGGTCCACTTAGAAATAATTGCAGCAATTCCTTCTTCATCTACTGTATCACTTAACATATCAGATTTATCATTTGCTTTTAATTCTTCTAATTCACGTTCTAGTTTTGGAATAGTTCCATGTCTTAGTTTTGCTGCTGCTTCCAAATCATAATTGTTTTCAGCTTGTTCTAATTCAAATCGTGATTTTTCTAGTTCGGCTTTTTTTGATTTTACTTGGTCGTTTATTTTCTTTTCATCTTGCCATTTATTACGTAACTCTGTTTCTTTTTCTTTTAATACTGTGATTTGTTCTTTAATTTCAGCTACTCTTTTTTTAGACATTTCATCATTATCTTTTTTTAAAGCGGCAAGTTCTATTTCTAATTGCATAATTTCTCTAGTTAGCGTATCTAGTTCTACTGGAACAGAATCCATTTGCACTTTTATTGTAGCACATGCTTCATCTACCAAATCTATTGCTTTATCTGGCAAGAATCGGTCTGTAATATAACGGTCTGATAATGTTGCTGCTGCTACTAAAGCCCTATCTTTTATATTAACACCATGATATACTTCAAATCTTTGCTTTAGACCTCTTAATATTGTAATAGTATCTATAACATTTGGTTCTTTTACTAATACTTTTTGGAAACGTCTTTCTAAGGCTCCATCTTTTTCAATATACTTACGATATTCATTTAATGTAGTAGCACCAATCACTTTAATTTCTCCACGAGCCAACATTGGTTTTAACATATTTCCAGCGTCCATAGCTCCTTCTAAAGCTCCTGCACCTACAATCATATGAATTTCATCGATAAACATGATAATTTCTCCATTAGAGTCTTTAATCTCTTTTAGAACTGCTTTTAATCGTTCCTCAAATTCTCCACGATATTTTGCTCCTGCTATTAATGCTCCCATATCTAATTCCCAAATTCGTTTATTTTTCAAGGAAGCTGGAACATCTCCTTTTATAATACGACTTGCTAATCCTTCTACAATTGCTGTTTTTCCTACTCCTGGTTCTCCAATTAAAACTGGATTATTTTTTGTTTTTCTAGAAAGGATTCTAGTAATGCTTCTAATTTCTTCATCTCTACCAATAACTGGGTCTACTTTTCCATCTTTTACACTCTGAACAATATCCCTGCCATATTTTTCTAATACATTTTTTAAATTTTCTTCATATGGATTTCCACCATTCATACGAAATCCCTCCTTTCGGTTTTTTTAAACCAAATACATTGTAGCACCAAAAATAGCACTCGTCAAGTCCGAGTGCTAAAAAAGATATTTGTTATTTTTCTTTTTTCTTTTGTGGTTCTTCAATAAAGAATAATAGTTCCTCTGGTCCATCTACCATTGTTACCTTTTTATTGGTCTTGGAAAGCTCATATTCTACAACATCTGCAACTGTAATTTTTGAGTCTACTGGTCGATTTAACATACAGGCATAATAGTTGTGAATTAATCTTTGTATAATAGCATTAATATCTTTTAATAATACGTTCAATGTTTTTTTCATTTTTGGTACTATCATAATTCTTTCTATCATATCTACTGCACCATAATCATCTAATTCTTTTTTATATCTAGCCATTGGAACAATCAAATCAGGTACTAAATCAATCGTTTTTATTCCCATATTATTTAATAAATAAATAATTTTGCTTTCCAAAGTTCCATAATAAAGAGTATTGTATAAATAAGATAATTCATTTACATCTTTTATAGCATGCTTTTTTACTACAAAAACAGATTTAATAGCTTCTGTACTAATTTTTCTAAATACATATCTCTCATCTAAATATCCACTCTTAGCATATGGTAACCCCTTTAAAATTGCAGTCGATTTTTTATTAAATTCCACAGGGGAATACAATTGTTGATTCGTACAAAAAAACGAAATTCCATTTTGAATAAATGTTTTAAAAGCAATTTCATCATCTTTTATAAAAGTAGTTGGTACTGCGGAAATCCATCTTGTACCATTTCCACCATCAAAATTTCGCGGAAAATTCATTTTTGTTTTTTCCATTTCAGAAAACGACAATATACCGTTTTCTAACACACTAGAAATTCTGAAAAAATCAAACCCTATACTATGAAAACAATCACCAGACATTTTTTCTAGCGGAATATCATCACTCCAATTTCGTTCCATCAACTTATTATAAGCCTCATTTACTTCTTGCGCTAAATCAATCATAAATACTGACCTCGGAAAATGCAGATATTCTGGTTTTAAAGAGGCTTGACTTTTTTCACTAAATCTAGTTCTATCTAGTGCGTCAGCATCTTTTAATAGATACGCTAATCGCTGATATCTATCAAAAGATGCTTCTGGTAACCCATAATTTTCAAAGTTAAGTCTTAATCTTCTATCTGGTTGAGAGTGAAAATCAATAATAGCCTTTAACATAGTTAAGTTTACTCTATCAGAGTAAACTGCCCCTAGGGGCACTATTTTTTCAATATTATTTGCACTTACCATGCCATGAAATGAATCTTCAAAATCATTTTCCCGTTTGAAGTCATGATACATGGCTGCATCCATTAAAATTTGCATATCATCTTCTTCTAAGTCATAATGTTTTCCTAAAAGAAAAGCAAATAAACACACTTTCTCACTATGATATACTCCATGAATTGGGCTTTTATATAAACCCTCACGTTTCATATTATGAATTGTTTCTTTAAATTTTTCTTGGTCTTCACTTGCTAAATTTCTAAAATAACAATTCAATATTATATAGTCAACTTTAGTATTTAACAAATACTCCATTAGATTGTCCAATCCCATACTCTTCTTCCTCACTAATCATCTTTTCAAATATACTTAATTCTACATAATCTGTTATTTCATTATATGTTCTGCCGTAAAAATTCCTAATATTTTTGCGGTCATATGTGGCATCATAATATAGCCATCTTCCATTATCACATGCTCTTAATAAAGCATGATTTAATTCTATGTTTTTCTTATATCTTCTATCATGACAATGTACATTTTCATTTGGAATATCTAAAATAGATAACATAAATCTCATCAAATTTACAATTCCTTCGCAATTTCCTGCTCTAAAATGATAAGTATTGAAACTATTATGTAAGGCTCCCATATTCCTTTTATAAAATTCTGGAATACCACAATAAATTTCAATTAATTCTGTATACAGTCTATCACGTTTCTCTACCTCTTCTGCAGCAAAACGAATATATTCTGCAACATAGCGAAACACATAACCAATTTTATCAGAATCATTTGCGCTCATTAATCCTTTTTGCTCAAATAAACGTCGAAATTTAATATACAGGAACGTAATTTGTTCCACTGTATGAGTAGTATAATTTGTTAATCCATTTTTTTCTGCGAATGATACATGTACTAATCCTTTCAAATATGCGTCATATAATTGTTTTGCTTGCGTTATTGAATGAATACAGGCAAAGAAAATACTAATATCTACAATATTTTGTTTCGCATCCAATGTATTAGATAAATAGTCTGCTAGATTCGTAAAATTTTTTATATTGTTTCCATACATGACAACTTGTTTTAAATGATGTTGTTCATCTAAACCTCTAATACTTTCTAATCTTGGATTATTAATTAAATAAACATTTTTTAATTTTCTTAATCCAGTAACATCTAATTCCCTAATGCAAACATCATTTTCAATATAAAGGTCTTCAAGATTTTCGCACTCTTTTATCACACTAAAATCTGTAATTTGATTAAAAAAATTACTCTCTTTATACTCTCCTGTTGGGATAACTCTTTCATAATCAAGGCTCCGAATAACAACTTTACGTAAATTTGGTAAATATCTCAAAAAAGAAATATCTTCACATCCTTCTATAATAAATTCGTCTATTTGCCCCAATTGTTCTGGTGTAAAAAATGGAAAAGAAGGGTTTAAAATTCCAATCCCTCGATCTATCCCTTTTTGTTTTAATGCGCTATCTATATTTCTTGCATCTATTAACGAAAATTCCACAAATTCACCTTCTTTTCTCTTTTTAATTGTTTTTATTCTAACAGATTTCTATAATTTGTCAAATTTACAAACATATATTATAATATATTTTCAAGAAGGAGGAAGATTATATGTATTATTGTTTTCCAATTGAATTAAAAAAATTGATTCCAGAAAGTAAACTTGAAGGTTTTCTGTTCTTTGATGAAGAACATAATTGCTTTTTTGATTGTAATCATAGAAAAGTTAATATCAAAGGAAAAAAAATCCTCATTATTTCTGATATTTTTAGATTATATGAAATGTTTGATTTGATAGAAGACTTTGAAGGAATTTCTATTAACACAATTGAAGATATAGAAAATGTTAAACATTGGGCAAACTTTATAGAACCTCATCATAGAGATGTATCAATTATAACAGGACAAGATTTTGAGGATTTAGCTTTTCTTACTTGTCTATTTGAACAATATGGAGTCAATGGTTCTATTTTCTTAAAAACCGTCGAAAAAGATTTTCATGGCATTATTACAATCATAGATATTGTTGAACCTGATAGTCCTTTTAGAAAAGCTATGAAATATCATCTTCAAGATGAATTTATGATAAGCCCTGTTATTACGATAGATGAAGATAATCTAGGAAAGCAAGAATATAGAGCTTTCATCCACAATAGAGTAATTACCTCTATCTCTAGACCACTACATAAAACATATCATAGAATTCCTAAAGAAGTAATTCAATTTATAAATACAATTATAAAAGAACTTCCAAATGATTTTCCAGATTACTTTGTTTTAGATGTTGCTAGTAGCAAAGGAAAGTTAGATATCTTGGAGTTTAATGCAATTGAAACTGCCGTGCCATATTTATATAATTCTAGAATGGCAGAAAATCCTAGTGACCTTACTCATCAAGATATCATAGCCCTCCCAAAATATAAAACAGAAGAATGTTCTTTTAGTGGGGAAGAACCTCCAGTTTCTCCATTATTTGATGATATTCCAGGAAGTTTTGCCCATGATTTTCATCAAGCCTTAACTGGAGAAAATAAAATGCATCCTGCATTCTCTGCACTATTTGGACATCAATTCATAAAATATTAAAATTTGTTAAAGATTCAAAAAAAGCATTTAAATTTTTATAATAATGCTTTTTTTATTATCATTTTTTAGGAACAATGATTTCTTTCCCACCCATATAAGGTCTTAATGCTTTTGGGATTTTAACACTACCATCTTCCATATAATTATTTTCTAACACGGCAATTAATCCTCTAGGGGTAGCCAAAACTGTATTGTTTAATGTCGCAACTAAATAGTTCCCACTTTCTCCTTTAGCACGAATAGAAAGTCTTCTTGCTTGTGCATCACCTAAAGTGGAACAAGAACCAACTTCGAAGTATTTTTGTTGTCTTGGACTCCATGCTTCAACATCACAAGACTTTACTTTAAGGTCTGCTAAATCTCCACTACAACATTCTAAAGTCCTAACAGGAACATCTAAACTTCTAAAGAATTCTACTGTATATGACCACATTTTATGATACCAATTCATTGCCTCCTCAAGTTTACAAAGGACTACCATTTCTTGTTTTTCAAATTGATGAACACGGTATAACCCTCTTTCTTCAATTCCATGAGAACCAACTTCTTTTCTAAAACATGGACTATATGAAGTCATAGCAATTGGAAGCTCTTCTTCTTTTACTATTTGGTCTTTAAACTTTCCAATCATAGAATGTTCTGAGGTACCAATTAAATACAAGTCTTCATTTTCTATTTTATACATCATATTTTCCATTTCTGCAAATGACATAACACCAGTTACAACATCACTTCGAATCATAAATGGTGGAATACAATAAGTAAATCCTTTATTAATCATAAAATCTCTTGCATAAGAAATCATGGCTGAATGTAGTCTTGCAACATCTCCCATCAAATAATAAAAACCGTTTCCACTTGTTCTTCCTGCACTTTCCTTATCAATTCCATTTAGTCTCGCACAAATATCTGCGTGATGTGGAATTTCATAATTAGGAACAATAGGTTCTCCAAATTTTTCAATTTCTACATTTTCACTATCATCTTTTCCAATTGGTACAGAAGCATCTATCATTTGTGGAATTCCCATCATGATTTTTTTAATTTCTATATCTAATGTTTCTGCTTCTTTTTCTAAATCTACTAAAAAAGTATTGATTTCTACTACTCGCTTCTTTTTTTCTTCAGCCTCTTCTTTTCTATTATCTTTCATCAAACTACCTATCAATGAAGATGTTTCATTTCTTTCTTTTCTTAAATCGTCTACTTGTTGTTGAAGTGTTCTTTTTCTATCATATTTTTCACTTACTTCCTCTACAAGTGGTATTTTTTCTTCTTGAAATTTCTTTCTTAAATTTTCTTTTACTGCTTCTTTATTTTCTCGTAAAAACTTAATATCTAACATATTATATCTCTCCTTTTCAATAAAAAAAGACTAACATTAGGAGCATATGATGCGGTACCATCCTAATATGAGTCTTGCTTAATTCTGATAACGGTCTCCCGGAAATGTTTACATTTCACTCTGAAGTAGATTCATAATAAAATTCTTATCCATTTTCACCAACCATGAACTCTCTACTAAAAATTTTACTATTACTAATCTTCATCAACGATTTATGAAATAATTGTAACACTATCCAAAAAACAATGTCAAGTCATTTTCTCATTTTCATTCTCTCTTTTGTTTCTTCTATTTTTTTGAAGCCTAAACATTGATATAGTGAAATTGCAATTTTATTATTTTTATATACCCAAAGAGTAATTTCTTTATCTTTATGCTTTAATATAATATGATTTAAAATTGAAGTCCCTATTTTACAATTCCTGTATATTTCTTCTAAATAAAGTTCTTCTATTAAAATTGTATTATCATCTGTTATATAATACCCTACTGTTCCTATTTTATTTCCTTCCACAGTAATCATAAAATAATCATTCAAATGTTCTTTCAAACCCTTTTTCACATATCTTTCAATTCGTTTTTGCTCTTCAATCTCTGGCTTTCCTTCTGTGATAATTGTTTCCAATCGATATTTGTAAATTTTCTCAAAATCTCTTTTTGTTGCCTTTATAAGCTTGTATTTTTGGTATGGATTCACATGTATTGTTACATAAATAATTTTCGAATCAAACATTTTAAGCCGATTTTCAGCTTCATGAGCATATTGATGAGCTTCCATGATTGATAATCTCGAGTCAACACTTACTTCAGCAACTAACTTATAATAAGAACCATATTTTAAAACCAATAAATTGTCTATATGATGAATATTACCATCTTTTAATATAATTTCTTTTAAAGAATCTAAATATTCTTTATTTGTTTCTTGTTCTTCTAAAATAGTACTCATGTTTTCACTTAAAATACTATAGCCAATTTTTATAATTAATATCCCAACTATAATACTTGCTATCATATCTGCATATTTGAAAATCATCCAAGTTTTAGACAATTGCATCAATAGTACAGATACGAAAACTACAATTGAACTAATAACATCTGTACTACTTTCATAACCACTGGCTAATAAAATATTATTTTTATATTCTTTTCCTTTTCGAATGATATATTTTGATAACAAAAGTTTTAATACAATTGTTACAAAACTGATAAGAGCGACTATCATACTAGGAATTACAAATTGTTTTTGAAAAGACTCATAAATAATAGAGCCCCCTAAAAATAATATGACTAAGCTAATAATAATACTTGTAATATATTCTATTTTTCCATGTCCATAAGGATGTTTTTCATCTGCTGGTTTTCTGGACAAATAATTTCCCACAATAGCAATAAAATCAGTTGATAAATCACTAAATGAATGAATCCCATCAGCAATTAAAGCTCCACTATTTCCAATAAATCCAGTTACTATCTTTACAACTGAAAGAAAAATATTTGTAATAATACTGATTCCCATTACTTTTGTTATTTTATCCATTTTTTCACCTCAAGAAAAAGTACTACTAATATAGTACTATATATATTCACTCATTATAAAATAGTTCTCATAATATGTCAATTAATTATTTGGCTTCATACCAATTATTACCATATTCAATATCTACTTCTAATGGAATAGATAAAGGATATACTTGATTCATTTTTTCGGTCACAATTGAAATTACTTTTTCTTTTTCTTCTAATAAACAATCAAATACCAATTCATCATGTACTTGTAAAATCATTTTACTTTTCATATTTTGTTTTTCAAATTCATTATAAATATCCACCATAGCTTTTTTTATTAAGTCTGCACTCGTTCCCTGTATTGGTGTGTTTAAAGCCATTCTTTCACCACTACTACGTATCATATAATTCGCATTTTTTAATTCTGGAAGCAATCGTTTTCTTCCTAATAATGTTTTTACATATCCATCTTGATAAGCTTGGTTCACTATTTTATCCATGTAGTCTTTAATACCTGGATAAGTAAGTAAATAATTATCAATAAATTCTTTTGCTTCTTTTGGTGGAATCGACAAATTTTCAGATAATCCATAACTACTAATTCCATAGATAATTCCAAAATTAACTGCTTTTGCCATTCTACGCTGCATCTTAGTTACTTCTTCTAATGGAATTTTAAACAAATCACTTGCTGTTTTAGTATGAATATCAATATTTTCATGAAATGCCTTTTTTAATGATTCAACATCAGCAATATGTGCAAGCATTCTCAATTCTATTTGAGAATAATCACTACTCAAAATAACAGAATTAAGACTTGGAATAAAAGCTTTTCGAATAATTCTTCCATATTCATTTCTTGCGGGAATATTTTGAAGATTTGGTTCTATAGAAGAAAGTCTTCCTGTTCTAGTTATTGCCTGTGTATAAATAGTATGTATTTTTCCATCTTTCATAATTGTACTTTTTAGTCCTTCAATATATGTTGTATATAATTTTGTTAAAGTTCTAAATTCCATAATAACTTCAATAATTGGATGAGAGCCTTGAAGCTTTTTAAGAACATCTATCGCAGTAGAATAGCCAGTCTTCCCTTTTTTTCCATGAGGTAATTTTAGTTTTTCAAACAAAACTTCTCCTAATTGATTTGGTGAAGAAATATTAAATTCGCATCCTGCATATTGATATATTTCTTCTTGTAATAAATCTATTTTTTCTTTGATTTCTTTTCCCATTTCTTCTATTGTTTCTTTACTTACATGAACACCAGTACATTCCATGCTGGCAAGAACTCTAGAAAGTGGTAATTCAACATCAAAATATAAAGAGGTCATTCCTTCTTTTTCTAGTTGCTTTTCTAATAATTCTTTTGTTTCATAAATAAATTTTGCTTTCATAATAGCATGATATGCAATAATTTCTTCTTTTGGTTTCTCTTGTTTTTTATTTTTTCCAAAAATAGATTCATAAAAGAAAATATCATAGTCGAACTGATTTGCTAAATAAGCAATATCATCTTTTACATTATATTCTAGTAAATAAGCAGCTATCATGGTATCAAAAATACAATTGTTAAAATCAATTCCAAGATATTTTAAAGAAACAATATCTTTTTTTAAATCATATGTGTACTTAGGATTATTCTTTAAAAATTCTGGATATTTTTTTAATGTTTCTATTGGAACATAAAATGCCTTATCTTTATGATAAATTCCGCAACCCAAAGGCTCTGCTGTATGATAATTGCTTCCAAATAATTCTAAATAAATAGCTACTTCTCCATCTAGCTTCACATCTTCCAAATCAGTCAGGATTTCAACATTCAATAATTTTTTGTCAATTTCTTCTTTTTTATTTTTCTTTATAAAAGAATAAAATTCTAGCTCTTCATATAATTCATTTAATCCTTTTTGATTTCCTCTATAAACCAATTCTTCTGGCTCAAATGGGATTGGAACTTCTTTATAAATGGTAGCCAAATCATAGCTCATATAAGCATTCTCTTTTTCTTCTTCTAATTTTTGCGCTGTTTTCATTCCAATTTTACTTATATTTTTATAAATTCCATCTAGAGTTTCATATTCTTGTAATAATTTTAGAGCTGTTTTTTCTCCAATTCCTTTTACTCCAGGAATGTTATCTGAGCTATCTCCCATTAAAGACTTTAAATCTACCATTCGTTTTGGAACAATTCCGTAATCTTCTTGAAATGATTCATAATTATACCGAATATAGTCTTTTTGCTTTAATAATTTCATATCTACATCATGACTAATCAATTGAAGCAAATCCTTATCACTACTAATAATCGTTCCAATCCATTCGTCTTTTTCATCACAATAGCGTGCAAAAGTACCTATGATATCATCAGCCTCATAGTTATCGATTTCAAAAAAAGCAATTCCCATTTCAGTTAATAGTTGTTTTGCTATTGGAAATTGAACTTTCAGCTCATTTGGTGTTTCTATTCTTCCTCCTTTATATTCTGTATATTTTTCATGTCGAAATGTTTTCCCTTTATCAAATGCAACCATTATATGAGTTGGTTTTTCCTCTAAAATAATTTTATTTATCATATTCGTAAATCCAAATAAGGCATTGGTTGGAAAATCTTTACTATTCTTCATAAAATTACCATTATATGCAGTTGCATAATAGCTTCGGAACAAAAGATTATTTCCATCTACTAGTATTATTTTCGCCATTTTATCACCTAGCTTTATTATACCGTAAAAAAGTTGGAAATACTAGCTAGCATGATCTTTATCACAAAAAAACTTCTATTTACTAGAAGTTTCTATTACGTTTAAAAATTCATTTTGTAGCTCTTCTAATCGTTCTTCTGTGGTTGCTTCAAAACGAGCTGTTAAATTTGGTCCTGTATTTGATGCTCTCACAAGAGCCCATCCATCATCAAACGCAACTCTTACTCCATCTAATGAAATAATAGAATAATTTTTATTTTTCGCATACTCTTTTACTTTTTCTACTATTTCAAACTTTGTTTCATCTGTAACTGCTATCTTCATTTCTTCGGTTGAATAATATTGATGAATGCCCTCTAACAATTGACTGATATCTTTTTCTGTATGAGATAAAATTTCAATTACACGAAGTCCACCATAAATTCCATCGTCAAACCCTGGAAATTTGTCTCTAAAAAAGATATGCCCAGAATATTCTCCTCCAAAATCAAAGTCTCCCTCTTGCATTCTCATATTCGTATAAGAATTTCCTGTTCGATACATTTCTGGTTCTATGCCTAAGTTTTCTAAATCATCAATTAATGCTTTTGAACATTTTACATCAAACAAAGCTTTTTTATTTTTCATTGTTGGATATAAATAACGATAAATAATCGCCATTACCAAATCTGTTGGAATTACTTTTCCATTTTCGTCTACGATTCCAACCCTATCTGCATCTCCATCAATCCCAATACCAAAATCAAATCCTAACGTTTTTACTTTTTTTCCTAATTCTATCATATTAGAAGCAACACTTGGGTCTGGATGATGATTCGGAAAATTTCCGTCACTTTCACAATATAATAATTCATATTCAATTGGTAATAACTCTAATATATCTTTGATGACAATAGAACCTGTACCATTTCCACAATCTACTACTACTTTAATTTTTCTATTCCCTAAATCAATGGAATTTTTTAGTAATTTTAAATAACTACTTTTTAAATCTAATTTAATTTCTGTTCCTAACCCCTCATCAAAGCATAAATCATGGGTAAAATCGCGAAATTCCATAATTTGTTTTCCATAAGCATTTCCAACTTTAGAAAAAGCCATTTTAAATCCATTATATTCTTTTGGATTATGACTAGCTGTAATCATAATTCCTGAATATATTTCTAAATGATATTTGGCAAAATAATACATTGGCGTTGTAACAAGTCCTAAATTGATAACATCAATTCCTGTTTCCAAAATTCCTTTTATCAATGCTTTTGCTAATAATGGTGATGATAAACGGTTATCATGTCCTACCACAGTCTTCTCGAAACCAAACTTTTTGATATATGTACCAAAACTTTTCCCCAATGTATACGCTACATCTTCTGTTATATCATCAGGATAAACTCCCCTTAAATCATATTCCCTAAATATATTAGGATTGATTTCTTTTACAAGATTCATTCTATTTCACCTCTATTTTCATTATACTAAAAATTGTTCTATTTTGAAAAGGGAAATTTATCTAAATACATATATTATACAAAAAAGAATGTCATCATAGACATTCTAAAATAAACTCAATTGACTGGATTCATCCATTCCATCGAATATTCCCATCAGTTTCATCTTATCCATTAATGTCGCAGATACTTTTCCTCTTTTTTGAACATCCTCAACATTCATAAATGGATGTTTTTTTCTCTCTTCTACAAGCGTCTTAGCAACAGTATCTCCTAGACCATCAATCGTAGAAAATGGTGGAATCATAGTATCTTCTCCTTCTACCACAAAAGTAGTTGCTTCACTTCTATTTAAGTCAATTGGAGCAAATTTCATTCCACGTGCTGTTGCTTCAAGCGCTATTTTCAATGTTTCCAAAACTGCTGCATCTTTATTTGTAGCATCATACCCTTTGTTTTGAATTTCATGAATTTTTCTTTTAATTGCATCATATCCCTCAATCATAACATCAATATCATAATCCGTAATACGTGCAGAAAGATAAGTCGCATAATAAATAACTGGCATATGCACTTTAAACCAAGCAATTCGAAAAGCACTAATAACATAAGCTGCAGCATGGGCTTTTGGGAACATATATTTTATTTTTCCACATGAACCAATAAACCAATCTGCGATTCCTGCACTCTTCATAGTTTCTACATGTCCTGCCCATGTATCAGGGTCTTTGCTCGCTTTCCCTTTTCGAACAAATTCCATAATTTTAAATGCTTTAATTGGCTCTACTCCATTATACATTAAATAGACCATAATATCGTCACGACATCCTATAACATCTTTAAAAGGTACAACTTGATTTCGAATCAGCTCTTGTGCATTCCCAAGCCATACATCTGTTCCGTGAGAAAGACCAGATATTTTAATTAATTCAGAAAAAGTTTTTGGCTTTGTATCAACTAACATTCCAATTGTAAATGGAGTCCCAAACTCAGGAACACCGAGAGTTCCTGTCGGACACATAATTTGGTCTTCTGTCACTCCTAATGGTTTCGGAGATAAAAAGATTCCCATTGTTTCTTTATCATCTAATGGAACCTTTGTAATATCCATTCCTGTTAAATCTTGTATCATTCGGAGCTGTGTTGGGTCAGAATGTCCCAAAATATCTAGTTTTAATACATCTTGGTCAATTGCATGATAATCAAAGTGCGTTGTTCTCCATGCTGCTGTTGCATCATCAGCTGGATATTGAAATGGAGTAAAATCAAATACATCCATATATCCAGGAATAACAACAATTCCACCAGGATGCTGTCCAGTCGTTCTTTTTACCCCAGTACATCCCATAGCAATACGCTCTATTTCAGCACCTCTCATCACCAAATTTTTTTCTTCCAAATACCCCTTTACAAAACCGAATGCTGTTTTTTCTGCCACTGTACCAATAGTTCCTGCACGATATACATTATCTACACCAAATAATACTTTGGTATAATCATGAGCAGAAGCTTGATTCAAATCTGAGAAATTTAAATCTATATCTGGTACCTTATCTGCATTAAATCCTAAAAAAGTGGCAAATGGCATATCCTGTCCATCTTTATACATATGCTCTCCACAATTTGGACAATCTTTATCAGGTAAATCAAACCCACTAGAATAATTTGCTCCTAATGCATTTCCATTGTCATCTTCAAAAATACTACATTTACATTTTAAACATCTATAATGAGCTGGCAATGGATTTACTTCTGTGATTCCCATCATTGTCGCCACAAAAGATGAACCAACTGAACCACGAGAACCAACTAGATATCCATCATCATTAGAATGCTTTACAAGTTTCTGAGCAATTAAATAAATTACATCAAAGCCTCCACCAATAATTCCACCCAAACTTTTTTTCACTTTTTTTTCTAATTCTTCTACAGTTAATTCTTCTTCGCAATTTGCTCTGATATTTTCTCTCAACAACTCTTTAATCGGTTCAAAACCTTCTAATATAATATTATGTAATCTTTTAAGAGCCTCTTTTGAAAATTCTTCTCCTTCTTCTTTCCCTTCCTTTTTCATATTTTCTTTAATCGCCTTTAATACCCCATCTCCATAAAGTTCTGTAGCAATTCGCTCTTCAATATTTGCTGGAAGTGGGTCTCCATACCAATCAGCAGCTTTTGTATAAACTAGTTCTGTTGCTGTCTCTACTGATTTATCAATTTTAGGAGAAAAAGGAACTCCACCTGTTTCAATAATTACTTCTATAATTTCACACATATCTGCTATTTTATTTGGATTGTCAATTACAATCCTTTTAATCGTTTCATCATCTAGAAATGAAAAATCTTCTACCATTTCACGTGTCGTTCTAAAATGCTGACATGGTATTTCCTTAATATTATTACGTGCTAATGGATGTCTACCTCCACCTGGTACTTTTTGATTTACGATAATACTTCTATATATTTTATCATCTCTATTTAAATGATGTACATCCCCTGTTGCAACTACTAGTTTTCCAGCTTCCTCTGTAACACGAATAATTTTCTTTATATGTTCTAAAAGTTCTGCTTCACTTGCAAAATCATTCATTTGAAGTAGATGATTATAGACCTCTGGTGGCTGCACTTCTACATAGTCATAAAATTTGATAATATTACTTAATTCTTCATCACTTTTACTTCTTCCCTCTGTAAAAACTTCACTTTCATAGCATCCACTACCCACTAAAATTCCTTCTTTTAATCGAACAATTTCACTTCTTAAAATTCTAGGAGTTTTATATAAATATTTGGTATTTGCTAAACTAACAATTTGAAATAAATTTTTTAATCCAACTTTATTTTGTGCAATTAAATTAATATGATATGTCCGTCCATATTTATGAATTTCATCTTTGGAAACTAGCTTATCCAAATCTGAAATTTTTTCAAAATTCATTCCTTCTAATTTTTTCATCATCTTATGAAATACATAAGCAGTTGCTTCCGCATCATAGTCCCCTCTATGATGTGACTCTTCATCAAATGGGACATCATAACGCTTTACTAATGCCGATAAACTATGTCTTCCAAATGAGCTATCCATAGTACGTGACAATTCCAATGTATCTATAACTGTATTTGTAAATTCACCCAAGTTATATTTCTGATGTGCCATCTCTAAAAAAGACACATCAAATTTCGCATTATGAGCTACCATTGGAAAGTCTCCATACCATTCTATAAAACGCTTAATTGCATTTTCTTCGTTATCTTTATCTTTTAGCATATCATCAGTAATGCTTGTTACTTCCGTAATTTTTTTAGGAAGAGGTCTTTCTGGATTAATTAATTCATCATATTTATCAATAATTTCTCCATTTAATATTTTAACAGCACCAATTTCGATAATGCTATCTCCTCCACCTGCATTAAATCCTGTTGTTTCAAAGTCAAAAACCACATATGTATTATCTAATAAACGACTATCATTTGGTCTTACTACAATTTTTACTTCATCATCTACCATAGTAAGCTCTGTTCCATATAAAGCTTTAAACTTTTCATTTTCTTCTTTTCCTTTATTGTAATCTCTTACCATGTTATAAACATGAGGAAAAGCTTGAACACCATTATGGTCTGTTATCGCTATTGCTTTATGTCCCCACTCAATAGCTTGTTTTACTAATTTTGATTCATCTACTAAACCATCCATTTGACTCATGAAAGTATGAGCATGAAGTTCCACTCTTTTAACAGGAGCATCATCTATTCTTTTTGTTATTTCTTTCTTTAAAACATTAATATCTCTAATGGAAAAAGTTAATTCTTTACTATATACATCATTTTTCATAGAGCCTTTAAATTTAAACCATTTCCCAGCCTTCAATTGCTTTGAAATCGTTTTAAATTCTTCCTCATCATTTACAAATATTTTTCCATAAACACTATCAGTGTAATCAGTAATCTTTAATGTAATAATTTTCAAATCGGTTTTTGTTTCTCTCACTTCAGTTCCAAAAATATATCCCTCTATTGTAACATTTGCTACTTCTCCAGCAATCTGCCTTAACTCTGTAGATTCTGTTTCAATTAAAGTTCCAATTACAATATCTGGATTTTCTGGTTCTTGAATTAATGGTTTTCTTTTAAATTCTTTTGGAACAAATTTCTTTTTTACTTCTTCTACTTGGGTTGGTACTGGTTCAGGTCTATTTAATAGCTCCTCATGAATAGAGACCATTTTTTCTTCTTCTATTTCTTTTTCTATTTCACTATTGATATCACTATTCACATTAATTATCATAGATACATTGATTCCAAACTTTACTAAGTCTTCTGTAAAATAAGGTTCTAATTCTTCTAATTTTTTTTGTTCAGCCTTATTTCCCACTACAATTGTCAAAATTCCATTTTGATATTCTGGATTATAATCTTTTAAAATTTCCAAACTTGGAGCATTTTCACTATATTTTTTTAATAAATAAAAATAATATTCCTTTACCTTTTCAGATTCAATTGTTTCGATTTTGAATATTGCATCTACTTTTCCAATACTTTCAAAGGTTTGGTGCAAACGTTCTAAAAAAAAGGAAACCAAATCTGGAGGTAAAAGTTTTTTTAAAGTTATTTCAAAACTATAACTCATAACTTGCTTATTGCACTTGATTCGTTCTAAAGTTCCCCCTTCAAAAAGATTTCTACTTTCTTCATTTATTTCTAATTGTTCCAATAAAATTTTTAATTTATCTTGCATGTTTACCACCTCTATACAACTATATTATCTTTTTAAATTGACACATTTTCATTTTCTTTTTTTGCTTTTACTAATTCTTCGTGATAAAAATAATTCACAAACTCAATATTGTTATTTTTACAATACTCATTTATTTGATTTGCTAAAATATGCCAATAATTTTTATTCTTTTTTTCATAAATATCAACATATTCCTTATAATGTTGAGGATATTTTTCTTTTATATAATTCATGATATCAGTTTTATATTGTCCTCTTAAATTGAGATTTTCAAACCAATATTCGTCAACATAATCCTTAGATTTTTCTATAATCGCGTTCCATTCTGTAATATAGGGAAAAATGGGAGACATAAATAAGACTGTACGAATACCATTATTATGTAATTCCTTTAAAGCATCTAATCTTTCTTGGATAGTACTAGCATTATCCATATCTTTTTTAAACTCTTCATCAAGTGTATTAATTGACATGCTCACTACTACATTTTGTATCCTTTTCAATAAATCAATATCTCTTAAAATCAACTTTGATTTTGTAGAAATAGACAAATAACAATCAGAATCTAAAAGCTGTTCTAAAATTTTTCTTGTTACTTTATATTTTTCCTCTAATGGATTATAACAATCTGTTACTGACGATAAAAAAACTGATTTTTTACTTATTTTACTTAAATTAATTCTTTGATAACTTTTCTTTATGTCAATAAAAGTTCCCCAATCCTCTTTATGTCCTGTAAATCTTTTCATAAAAGACGCATAACAATATTTACAACCATGAGGGCAACCAACATATGGATTAATAACATAGTCACTTGATGGTAAATTAGATTTTGTTAAATACTCATTCACTGCTATTTCTTTTATAACCATAAATCACCTCTTATTAGTATAACAAAAAAGAATCAAGATAGAAAGTCATTTACATAGATTCTTTTTCTACTTTTAGTATACCAAATCATACATTTGTTCGTCAATAAAATTTGAATCAAAAATAAAAAATTCTATTTTCTAGAATTTTCTAATATTTATTTATCTTCTTCTAAATGATGATATAGGTTTTCTAATTTATAACCTTTTCCTCTAATATATTCAATTATTACAGGTAACTCTTTTTCTACTGTTTGATTGATTGGAAGTGCTATAATACTACCTGCTACTAGATTTAATTTTATTTCCGATAAAGGTGATTTGGCAATAATTATATTTGGTCTAATTGTATAATTTTTATTAGCTGCACATAGTTTTAAAGCATCTTTATTTGGCTTTTCATTATAACAAAAACTTATTTTTTGATTCCCAACTCTTTTAATAATGGTGTCCATCCAAATAAAAGAACTATTTTTATAATCCATTCCATAACTTAGATTTCCCACTGTATGTTCTTCATTAATCCATTCATATATTTTATCGTTATGATTTTCAAACCAATTTCCATCTACAAAAAAACTCGCTTTCACTTCTTTTTGCTGCAAAATTTTTTCTATTTTCGTTGTATCATCATTATCTTGAACTAGAAATAACAATGTAACCATATTTTTTTTTGGATTTCCAGAAATAATATATTTATCAAAATTTTTTTCTATGGAAACCATTGGTGCTATTTTTTTATATACAAGCAAATTTTCTTGATAAGAACCAACACGTTTCATTTTTTCATAGCTTTTTTCTTCATCTACAATGCCACCATAAATCCCTGGAATTATTGTATCCTCTTTTATCATTGCATCTATACTATGGTTGACATGGGATTCTGCTGCTTTTTTAATTTCTACCATGATATTATCAGTTTCTTTTACTACACGTGCTGTTTTTTCCGTAAAAAAGAAACTAACACAAACAAGACTTATCATTCCTATACATTCAAAAAACTTCTTCATGATATCACCTAATAAAGTATATGAAGAAGTTTTCGTTCCTAGACTATTTTAAATCATAATTTAAATGTTCTAATTCAGGTAACACAAATAATCCATTTTTACGAACTAACTTATCATCAAAATATAATTCTCCTCCACCATATTCTTCTCGTTCTATTAAAACCATATCCCAATGAATTGCTGATTTATTTCCATTAAAAGCATCTCTATAAGCTCTTCCTGGCGTAAAATGAATGCTCCCAATGATTTTTTCATCATATAGAATGTCACCCATTGGGTGTAATATCATTGGATTTAATCCGATTGCGAATTCTCCTACATATCTAGCACCTTCATCTGTATCAAATATTTCTTCCAATTTTTTATTGTCACCATTACAATCACATTGCACTATTTTTCCATTTTCAAATGTCAATGATACATTATAAAACACATTTCCTTGATATGGAGACGGGGTATTATATGTAATCACACCATTTACACTATCCTTAATAGGTGCTGTATAAATTTCCCCATCTGGAATATTTGCTGTACCACAGCAAGGGATTACAGGTATATCTTTAATAGAAAATGTAATGTCAGTATTTTTAGCAATGATTCTTACTTTATCTGTTTTTTCCATTAATTCTTTTAAAGGTTTTACCATTTCTCTCATAGCACCATAATCCACATTCATTACATCAAAAGCATAATCATAAAATTCTTCATTGGTCATTTTTGCTTTATATGCGTCTAAATGGGATGGATAATTCAGCAATACCCAGCGCCTTTCATTAATTCTAATATCATCGATGTCTTCTGTCGCTTCTCCTATATTTCTTCTAATTGTAGACGGAACATTTTTACTTACATAATCATTCGTCAAATATCGAATGCTAATGAAGCAATCATAATTATCTACATCAAATTGTTTTTGCTTTTTTATTTCTTTAATTCTATTTTCTGTCGTCAATTCTGTTAATAAGGTATCCGTCTCAGCATCCGTATAACGTACAAATGGGATTCCTTTTACTTCTACTATTTTCTTAATTAATTCTTTTACTAAATCATTTGTTTTAGAACTTCCTGTTGTAATTAATACTCTATCATTTTCTTTGACCCCCAAAGAATACTTCACAATTGTTTCACTCAAATTTTTAATTTTCGAATTCATTTCGTAAAATCACCCTTTTCTTTCCTTTTTCATACTATAATATGAAAGGAGAATTCATATGTATCAAGAATATTATAGTATTCCTGCAAATAATTATCAGACACGTAATACATCAATGTCTAACATGCCTACTTCTAATACAGTTTATTCAAATGGAGATGATAGACTTATTGCAGGAGGATTCGCATTCCCATTCTTATTAGGAGGGGTAACTGGTGCAGCTCTAGCTCCTGCATTCTGGAGACCTGCTTATCAACCATATCCACCGCGTCCATATCCTCCATATTATCCACCACGTCCACCATATCCTTATTATCGACCATTTTAAGTAATTTTATTCTAGTACAGTTCTTATGAACTGTATTTTTTTGAAAACTTTTTGGCATACAAAAAAGGTATCATCCTATTCGAATTATACCTTAGTTTCATTTGATTATTTTGCTTCTTCTGTCGCTCTTGTTTCTCTTATAACAGTCACTTTAATCGTTCCTGGATATTGCATCTCTTCTTCTATTTTATTTTTGACATCTCTAGCAATTTTGTGACTTCCTAAATCATCTACTTCTTCTGGTTTTACGATTACTCGAAGTTCTCTACCAGCTTGAACAGCATAAGTCTTATCTACTCCTGGCATTACATTTGCAATATTTTCTAAATCTTGTAAACGTTTGATATAGTTTTCTAAAGAATCATTTCTTGCACCTGGACGTGAAGCTGATAACGTATCCGCTATTGCTACAATAATTGAAATCACACTTGTTGGTTCTGTATCACCATGATGAGATTCTATCGCATTCATAACAATCTCATTTTCTTTATATTTTTGAGCCAAGCTACTTCCTAATTCTACATGGCTTCCTTCTATTTCATGGTCTATTGCTTTTCCAATATCATGTAATAAACCAGCTCGTTTTGCGAGTGTTATATTTTCACCAATTTCTGCCGCTAAAATTCCCGATAATTCTGCTACCTCAATAGAATGCTTCAAAGCATTTTGACCATAGCTTGTTCTAAAATGTAACTTCCCAATTAATTCTACTAATTCAGGGTCCATTTTTGTAAGCCCTAACTCAAACAGTGCTGACTCACCATACTCTAAAATTTTTGTCTTCATATCAGAACATATTTTTTCATAAAGTTCTTCTATTCTCGTTGGATGAATTCTACCATCTTTGATTAATGTTTCAATAGTTACACGTGCGATTTCTCTTCGCAATGGGTCAAAACTTGATAGTACAATAGCCTCTGGTGTATCGTCAATTATCAAATCCACTCCTGTTACTGCCTCAATTGTTCTAATATTTCTACCTTCTCTTCCAATGATACGTCCTTTCATATCATCATTTGGTAAATTGACAACTGTTACTGTTTGGTCATTTGCAACATCACTTGCATACTTTTGCATAGATGAAATTAATAATGATTTTGCTTTTTTATCGACTTCAAGCTTTGCATCTGCCTCTGCATCTTTAATGTAAGCTGCAATTTCTAGACTCATCATTTCCTCTACTTTTTTCATTACCATTTCTCTAGCTTGATTTTTTGAAAAACCGGCGATTTTTTCTAGTAATTCTATCTGTTCTTTTTTTAAGTCTTCCACTTTTACTTGTTCATTTTGGATTTCTTTTTGTTTATTAATTAAATTATTTTCTTTTTCTTCTAGCATCTGCTCTCGATTTTGAAGCATTTGGTCACGTCTATCTATACTATTTTCGCGACTAATTAAGCGTTCCTCAGATTCTTTTATTTCTTGCTTTTTCTCTTTAATTTCTTTATCAGTATCTATTTTTAACTTATGTGCTTCCTCTTTTGCTTCTAATAAATAATCTCTTTTCACTTTTTCTGCTTCTTTTTTTGCTTTTTCAAGCATTGCTTCTATTTTTTTAGTTACTTGATTACCTCTTATATAATTAAAAACAACAATGACAATCATGCCTACAAAAATTCCAATTAAGACGAGTAAAATGGAGAAAATTACATCATTCATATATACCTCCATTTCTTATATATAAATCTATATAAAGTAAAATACATTATTTCACTCTATTCTTATTTTAATGTTTCTAGGGTTATAAGTCAAGTCATTATTTTTTTTCAAAAAAATATCAGCTTTGATTTTGTGTTTGAAAAAAATTATATAATAAAAAAAATAGATGCTACTATTTTTTTTCTTCTGCATTTTGACGTGCTATATCATAATATTCTCTAACTTTCATTTCAAGTTCTTCTTTTAATTCTGGTTTGTTCTTCAAAAGTTCTTTCACATTCTCTTTTCCTTGACCTAGTTTTTCACCATTATATGCATACCATGCACCACTTTTTTCAATGATTCCTGCATCTGAAGCAAGGTCTACAATTTCACCACTTGCGGATATTCCTTCGCCATACATAATATCAATTGTACAAGTTTTAAATGGAGGAGCCATTTTATTTTTTACTACTTTTATATTTGTTTTATTTCCGACAATATCACTTCCCAATTTAAGTTGTTCTGAACGACGAATCTCCAACCGAATTGATGAATAAAATTTAAGTGCTCTTCCTCCTGGAGTTACCTCTGGATTTCCAAACATAACGCCAACTTTTTCTCTTAATTGGTTAATAAAAATTGCTACTGTATTCGTTTTATTAATAATACCAGATAATTTTCTAAGTGCTTGACTCATTAATCTTGCTTGAAGGCCCACATGAGAATCTCCCATTTCTCCTTCAATTTCTGCCTGTGGAACAAGTGCTGCAACAGAATCAATGACAATCACACTAATGGCACCACTTCTAACCAATGCTTCACAAATTTCTAATGCTTGCTCTCCATTATCTGGTTGGGATAACAACAAATCATTAATATTTACTCCTAAGGCTGCTGCATATTGAGGGTCTAAAGAATGCTCTGCATCAATAAACGCTGCTCTTCCACCTTTTTTTTGAGCCTCTGCAATAGCATGCAACGCAAATGTTGTTTTTCCACTTGACTCAGGTCCATAAATTTCAATAATTCTGCCCTTTGGATATCCTCCTATTCCAAGTGCAATATCCAAAGAAAGTGAACCACTAGGAATGACATCTATTTTTTGATGCTCATTCTCTCCTAACTTCATGACAGCACCTTTCCCAAATTGTTTTTCTATATCAGCCAATACTTGGTCTAATGTTTTATCATTTGATGACTTTACCATGATTTTTCCTCCTCGTCTAACATAATCATTGTATAATAGTTTTTTTTCTTTGTCAATACCAAAAGCAAACATTTGTTTACTTTCTTTTTTTCAAAGCAGAATCGTTAAATATTCTATAATAAAACAAAAAATTAGAGAAAAAAAGAATCAGATTTTTTATTTTCCTGATTCCATAATAAAGTCTTTATTCATCTTATAATATTGAACTCCAGAAATAACAGATAATACACAAGCAATGATAAGCAATATATCAGAAATTTGAAAATTCCATAGTTCAAATGGTAAATTATAAAATAATGTTAATGTAATCCCTAACATCATACACGCAGTTTTCCACTTGCCTGTACTAATTGCTGCTACCACTGCCCCTTTATTTCCAGCAATCATTTTAATAGAATCTACTACAGTATCTCTAAAAATTATGATAACAGGAATAATAGGATGAATAAATCCACTTGCAGCCAAAATTATTAAAATACAATTTACTAATACTTTATCTGCTATTGCATCTATCATTTTTCCAAAATCTGTTACAATATTAAGTTTTCGAGCCAAATACCCATCCAAAAAATCAGTTAATGAAGCGATAATAAACAAAATTCCCGCTACAATATATTTTATATCAATTACAATTGATTCATTAACAAATAATTTAGGAATTGAAATTCCTGTTGCCTCAAATGGAAAAACTAAAATGACAATGATAAGCATTGTTAAAAAAATTCTAGATAACGTAATTTTATTTGGTAAATTCATAAAAGTCCTCCTATTTAATCATATTCATTGCTATTACATTATTTGGTTTTTTTGTTTCATCCTTTTTTGGACGATTTGCAATCGCGATTACCATAACCGCAAATACAATTACAAATATAGTGATAGCAATGAATGGAATGAGAGGAAATTTACTCTCATATTCTATCGTATATGGAGAAGTTACTTTATTTGCTTCTTCTACTTTTTTCTTATTTGTTTCTTTCTGAGCTTTCTTTATATCGTCTAATGAAATTTTAGATGTATAATCAAATAAATATTCGTTAAAATCATCAACCATATCTTCATAACTTAGTCCAAGATATTTTGCATAATCACGAATAAAATATTTTAAGTAAAAAATATCTTTAAAAGCATCCATATTTCCTTCCTCAATATTTTCAATTTGAGAAGGGCGTAACTTTAAATCTTCAGCTACTTCTTCTACAGAAACTCCCATATCTTCACGAGCCCCTTTTAACTTCGCTCCGATTTCTTTCACTTTCGCACCTACTTTCATATATAAACAAAAATAATACTTTATAAGCCATGTTCTGTACCTATACCTAGGTGGCAAACATCTATCTATTGATTTTCATCAATCCCATAAGAAATTCTAATTCTTTCTTATTAGGTTCCCCTACCAAAATTTGGGTTTCTCACTCGTGGGGTTTACCCGTTCCACTACTATCATTTCTAATAGTTTCGTCACTATGGCACTTTATGCTTCGCTTCCTTATATTTCTACTTAGGATTAAAAGCGCCGTTAGTATTTCTACTACCATAGGTTATTTTTTCCCTATGCACGAACAGTATAGTCATCACAGACTATGTGAGCATGGACTTTCCTCTATATGACTATGCATACAGCGTTTGCCCAAGTATTATTCTTTTCCATAAATGATTTTTTCTAAATTTGATAATCTTCTTAAAACATCCGCATTTGATGGAATCACTTTATCTCCACCTTCATCACGAATCACTTCTAATTTGGTTCTTAAGTTTCTTACATCTTGCTTCAATCTTAAATTATCCTCCATTAATTCTTTTTTTTCTTTTTCTAGTTCTTTTATGATGGAATTCATTTCTTCATAATCACGAATAATAATATCTAAGAATTTATCTACTTCTTGAGGACGATATCCACGTGTGTCTATTTTAAATTCTTTTTCTAAAATATCTTTTACAGTCAGCAAAATCCTTTCTTGGTACATAACTCCACCTCTTCACTCATTTATATGTTACTATTGTCTCAAAAAAAGAGCTATTTGTCAATTTACTTTCAAACATAGATTACTGAATAGAAAACAGATAATTTCCATTTATAATTGTTCCTTTTTTTCTTTTCTCATATTGTATTGGTGCTATAATTTCTTAGTACTGATAATAAAATATAGAAAAGATTCTTTTTACTTATCGTATATATCAATTATTTTAGAAAGCAATTTGGATTTTAATAAATAAAAACTACCTATTTTCTATTAAAATAAGTAGCGCGTTTTAAATATTTAATATCTTCTATCATGGTATTAAAAATTTGCTCTATATGATGTTTTTGCATTTTTATCACCTCTAAATATAATTTATCATAAAGAATTTTTTTATACTTTTCTTTCGACAAAACTAGAAAAAAATTTCAAAAGTGACATTTTTTTCATTTCAGAAGAAAGACGTAGAAAAAAATTAGAATTTATAGTATAATAATTTTGGTGATTAAAAAGTGAATTACCCAACTGGAACAAAAAAAAATTATGAAAAGCAAGTCTATCATGGCAATCGTGGAATGGGATTAGAAGATGATATCAATGAAACAAATGAGTATTATTTAAATAATGATATTGCTATCATTCATAAAAAACCCACTCCAATTACAATTAGAAAAGTAGATTATCCATCTAGATTAGAAGCTGTGATAAAAGAAGCATACTTTAAAATTCCTTCTACTACAGATTATAATGGAATTTATAAGGGAAAATATATTGATTTTGAGGCCAAAGAAACTAGGCATCTTTATTTTCCACTCGCAAACATACATAAACATCAAATTGAACATTTAAGAAAAATTGAAAATCATGGGGGAATTGGTTTTATTATTGTTCGCTTTTCTACACTTGGAGAAACGTATTATTTAAGCGCTCAAAAACTGTTCTCTTTTTTAGCATCTTCTACTAGAAAATCCATTCCATGTGAATATTTTAAGACTGAAGGTCATCTATTAAAAGAGAAATATAGTCCAAGATTAGATTACTTAACGATTGTTAATAAAATTTATTTTGAAGGAGAATAGATATGGATAAAAAGAAAATCAAGCGATTTATTATGAAAAATCAAATGAATATTGCAATTGGCGGAATTAGTTTTCTAGCTTTGATAATAGGGATTTTTGCAATTGGATTTTTGAAATCATTCTTTATTGTAGGAATCATTGACATATGTCTTTTTGCGCCTACGATTTGGAAAATAATAAAGAAAAAGGCAAAAAAACCTAATAAGGCAAAAACTACTGCTAATACTAACAAAACTAAAATTAATGTTAATAAAGCAAACAATTCAAAAAAAGTTGAAAAAAAGACAAAAGAAAAAAAGAAAAAAAGAAAAAAAGGCATTGCTAAAAAAATATTTATTGGCATTTTTATTCTTTGTATTCTTTTAGGAATCGCAGGATGTATTGCAGCTGGATTATTCTTTATGCAAATAGCGAAAAATGCACCAAAATTTGACCCAAATCAATTAGATCGCAAAGAAGCTTCTGTTTTTTACAATGTACATGGAAATGAAATTGCCAAAGTTGGAGCACAAAAACGTGAAAAAATAACTTATGACCAAATGTCAGAGAATTTAATCAATGCAATCATTGCAACAGAAGATTCTAGATTCTTTACACATAATGGATTTGATTTACCTCGTTTCTTAAAAGCTTCAGTCAATCAATTGCTTGGACGTGGTGGTGGTGGAGCTTCTACCCTTACCATGCAAGTTTCTAAAAATAATTATACCAGTACAGAAAGCCGTGGATGGGAGGGAATAAAACGGAAATTCACTGACATCTATATGGCAATGTATCAACTCGAAAAAACATATACAAAAAAAGAAATTATTGAGTTTTATGTTAATGATAATTATCTAGGTGGAAGCTCTTATGGAGTTGAACAAGCCTCTTTAACTTATTTTAGTAAACATGCAAAAGACTTAAACCTTGCCGAAGCTGCTATGATTGCAGGACTATTTCAATCTCCTGCTGGATATGACCCATTTTTAAATCCAGAAGCTTGTGAAAAAAGAAGACAAACAGTTCTATATTTAATGGAAAGACATGGATATATCACTGCAGAAGAAAAAGAAATTGCTTCCTCTATGACTGTAGAAAAAATTCTTAATCCATTCACAGAAACTAGTGATACAGGAAATGAATATATGAGTTTTATTAACTTAGTTATTTCTGAAATACAAAAAGATTTAAATCTTGACCCTTATACAACACCAATGAAAATATATACAACTTTAGACCCTGATAAGCAAGATGAAATCAATAAGATTTTAACTGGAGAAACTTTTAATTGGCAAAATCCTGCCGTTGATGCTGGTGTTGCTGTTGTAGATAATCAGACTGGGGCAATTTCAGCAATTAGTGGTGGAAGACATAATATGTATGATATCAAAGTCCTTAATTATGCGGTTGAAACACATCAAATAGGTTCAACAGCCAAACCTTTATTTGATTATGGTCCTGCCATTGAATATTTAAATTGGAGTACAAAGCAATTAATTGTTGATGACGAACATGGCTATTCAAGTGGTGGTACAGTTAATAACTGGGACTTAAAGTATATGGGTATGATGACTGTTCAAGAAGCTCTTCGCTTATCAAGAAATATTCCAGCTATTAAAACATTTCAAACATTAGATAATAAAGATATTCAAAAATTTGTTTCTAATTTGCATTTAAGTCCAGAAACATCAGATGGAATTATACACGAAGCTCACTCTATTGGTGGATATGATGGAGAATCTCCTATCACTTTAGCGGCAGCTTATAGTGCTTTTGCAAATGGAGGATACTATATTACACCACATAGTTATACAAAAATAGAATTTCGTGAATCTGGTGAAGTTCATAATAAAAAAGTGGAAAAAACAAGAGCAATGAGTGAAGAAACCGCTTATATGGTTACTCATATGTTATTAGAAACTCCTTCTTATGCATTGGGTAGTTATTCTAACATTCCTGGAGTTACTTATGGTGCTAAAACAGGAACTACCAACTATCCTGATTCTGCTTTTAAAATACATAAATTACCAAATGGTGCTATCAATGACTATTGGGTTGTTGGTTCTAGTCCAAATTATACAATTTCTTTATGGTATGGATATGGCGGTGGAATAAAGCAAGAAAATGTTCAAGCTGGATATATCAATAAATTAGGACAATATCATCACTTAAGATTATTTCAAACTTTAGGTAAAGCTCTCTTTGAAAAGGGGACTAAGTTTACAAAACCAAATGGAGTTATTGAAATAGAAATAGAAAAAGATAGTTACCCACTTGCATTACCAAGTGAAAATACTCCAAGTGATATGATTACTACAGCATTATTTAAAAAAGGTACAGAGCCTACTGAACAATCCACCCGTTTTTCTTCACTAACTAATATTTCAAATTTAAAAGGTGGTGCTGTAGGAAATAAAGTTACACTTTCTTGGGATGGCATTTCAACACCAAGCTATATGACTGCAGAAGGAATTCGTGAAATTTATAAAGATTTATTCAAAAAAGAAGAGTATTTAATCGATTACATTAATTCTCAATTAAATTATAACAACAGTGCTATTGGTCAATTAGAATATCATGTTTATAGAAAAAATGCAGATGGTTCTTTAACTCTAATGGCAAAAACTTCATCAAATGAAGTAACATTTACAGATACTTCAGCTGGAAAAAATACATATATAATAAAATCTAGCTATTCTATTTTAACGAAAGCAGCAAGTAGTGGAGTAGAAATTGTTCTTTCTGTAGAAGATAATTCTCAACCAGAAGAAAAACCTGATGATGACAAAGATAAAAATGATATTTCTATTCTTGTGAATGGAAGTAAAAACATTAAAATTTCTGAAACAAATCAATTTGATGAAAGTGGATACTCTTATGTTATGGTTACAGAACGTATCAATGGTGTTTTAACAGACGTTACAGACAAAGCTACAATTGAAGTCTCTCATGATACTTTTGATTATACAAAACCGGGAACAACTTATAAAGCGACTTTGAAAGTATCCTATAAAAAGCAGAATAGAACGATTGAATTAAATATTACAATTGAATAAAAAAGAAGGAATATCATTTAAGATTCCTTCTTTTCTTTACAAATACTTTTTAATTGACAGGTTCTACATTCAGGATTAGAAGCTTTACAATAATATCTTCCAAACAATACAAGTTGATGATGAAGTCTTCCTAATTTTTCTTTTGGAAACTTTTTCGTTAGCTTTGTCTCAATTACTATTACATCATCATTCTTTTTTGCTAGCCCTAATCTTTTACTAACTCTACTAACATGTGTATCTACTGCAATCACATTCGCTCCATATAAATTACTAAGTACAACATTCGTTGTTTTTCTTCCAACCCCACTTAATGATTCCAAAAATTTTCTATCATTTGGAACTACTCCATTTACTTCTTCTAGAAGTTTCTCTGCAATTAATTTTATATTTCTAGCCTTTCTTTGAAACGTTCCAATCGGTCTTATAATTTGAATTAAATCATCAAGAGGAGCATCTTTTAAATCTTTTAAAGTTGGATACTTTTTAAATAAAATATTGGTTACCATATTGACACGTTTATCTGTGGTTTGAGCACTCAACATTACAGCAATTAATAATTCATAATCCTTATTATAATTCAGCTCACATTTCGGGTCTGGAAAAAGAAAGTCTAAATAATTCATTATTTCATTCATTATCATCATTCAACCAATCATAACTATCAAAAATTTCCAAAGATTTTACTTTTCTAGTTTGAAACGTTTTTTTATCTTTTTCTACATCTTGTGCCGTCCTAATTCCCTTTTTATACCAATTATGAAGAATTCTATCAATATAACGAAGATTTGTAGTACCATTATAAATCGCTTCTTTTAAAGCTAATAAAACAATTTCTTCTGTATAATCTCCATCTAGCCAAGCATTGATAATTTCATATTCCATAGGAGATAGAGTTCTTCCAAATTCATGTTCAAATGTTGTAAAAATATCCGTAGATATTTCTTTTTTTGATTCTTCTGCTACACCATTTACGATTATATATACAAGCTTTTGATATAATCCGTCCAAATTCACAAATTCGTCTCGTACATTTCCTACTTTTTTTACCTCTAATTTTAACAATCCTAAAGATGTTAAAGTGGTAATTTCTTCCATTACTTCTTCTAAAGTTAATCCCAAATCAGAACCAATTTGTTTTGGATTAAATGAAGTATTTAAAACACTCAATAAATAAATAAGTAAAATAAATTCTCTATCTGTCAATTTTAAATCATGATATTTCGAAAGCAATAATCTTGGAATTACGATATCTCCTGCTTTCAATATTTTCCACAATTCTTCTGTCATATGACACCACCTTACGTGTGCTATTTATTATATAACATTTTAGTCATTTCGTCTATCATAATTTTCTAAAATATAACGTTTAATAAATATTTTTAAATTTTCTAATTCCCCTAACAAAATCTTTTTTTCGATATCTACATAGATTTCTCCAACATTTTCTTTTTTTACAAACAATGCTAATTCTTTTGATGAAAGAGCTATCTCATCACGATGATGAATTGGAAGTTTCTGATATATATCAATGACTTCACTTTTTGGAATTCCCTTTATTTCAGCAATAATTCCGCAATAATAAGGTCCATATTGATATAAAACAAAAGGTTCCAATATATCCTTCTGTAATAAAGTTTTTAATATTTCAATTTCTTTCTTTTCTTTTTTAGAAAATTCATATTTAGGAGAAAACTCCAACTGCGCCCATATTCCTAACACTGAAGTATGTGGATTTAATTCTTTTAAACCAGATATTTCTAGTTCTTCTTCTAACTCTTTTAAAAGAGCTATCCCATATTCTATATTATTACTTGAAAAAATACGATTTAACTCTTCCTGTCTCCTAAAATAAGATAAATCTTTTATATTTTGTTTATATAAACGAATGGCTTCTTTTAGAGAGTTTTCCAATTTAAAATTTAAAGTTACAGCAAAACGAATGGCTCTTAAAATTCTAAGAGCATCTTCTTCTATTTTTGATTTTGTATCTCCTACTACACGAATTATTTGGTTATCAATGTCTTTTCTAGCACCTAGTAAATCTACAAAATTGCCATGATTGTCAATACATAATGTATTCATAATAAAATCTCTTCTTTTTAAATCTTCAGACAACTCTTTTGTATAACGAATTGATGGCTTTCGATGATTTTCATAGCTTGTTTCTATACGATATGTTGTAATTTCTACCATGATATTTTCCATTTTAAGAGTTACTTTTCCATATTTTGAATCTTTATCATCAACATTAGGAAAAATTTTTTTTAATTCTTCTGGTGTTGCACTGGTAGTTACATCATAATCTGTTGTATCTCTTTTTAAATACAGATCTCTTGGATAACCTCCTACCACATATGCTTCATATCCTGCATCAGTTATTTTATTCAACAATTCTAATACTTCTGTATTCACTATATCCACATCCTCTTTATAGAAAAAAAGACTTTCGTCTTTTAGTTTAAAGCATCTTTTAATTTAGTACCAGCTTTGATTGTTGCAGCAATTCTTGCAGGTATTTTAACTGTTTCACCAGTTCTTGGATTACGTCCTTCTTTTGCTTCTTTTTTCTTAGCAGTAAAAGTACAGAATCCAGTTAAAGTTACTTTTCCATCTTCTTTTAATCCTTTAATAACTCCACTCATCATAGCCTCTAAAGCTCTTGCTGAGTCTGCTTTTGTTAATCCAGTTTCTTCTGCAATAAAATTGATTAAATCTGTTTTTGTCATTGTTTTACCTCCCTATTGTGTTAAGCTATTTTGCTTACATTCTAAGAATATCATCTTTTACCTATAAAATCAATATATTTCATTACTTTTTGCTTATTTTCTTTGAAATTTTATAAGGAATGTAGCAGAAAACGTAACATAACAAAAAATGTAGCTCCACTTATCATTCCCACTAAAAATGCCAAATAAATTGTATCAATAAAAGCTGCCATTTTCCCTCTGATATCTGGCTTCAAAACCATTTGCTTAGGCTTTTCTGCCAACTCTATTTTTGCTTCTGCTTCCTTTTTATTTTTTGCTTCTTCTAAAGCTAATAAAATGAGCATAATTTGTTGCTGATTCTTTCCATGTATTTTTAAATATTCCACAATCTCTTGTTCTGTCATACCTTCAGTAATTTTTTCAAGCTGTTCTATAGAATTTTCTTGCTTTATATTATTTGGTCTTTCTACAATCATCTCAGTTCTCACTATTTCTTGTCTTTGTTCCTGTACACCGTAACCGGCTTCTCCAACTTGCTTTAAAGAATAGTTTCCGTTACTTTCTAATACTTCTACAGTAATATCAGGATTTCCTTTAATCACAAATATATTTTCTACTACAGAAGCAAGCACTCTATTATTAGGAAAATTTATTTGTACAAAATTCAACATTGACTGTTCTTTCATATTTAACTTATCCTGATTCATAAACATAACATTATCCAATGCTACTTCTCTATAATCTTTTAATAATTCTTTAAAAGCGGCTTCAGCGTTCATTATTCCATCCATGCTATTTAAAAATCTTAATCTCTGAATATCTTCAAAAATTTGTTTTGTATCTTTTGCATTTCTATTTTCTATCACTTGGACTCTACCATCACTATAAGTAATTTTAATATAAATTTTTCCATCTCTTTTAAAGTCTGTAATTTCACTCATATTTAAAGCCATTTGTATCTCTGTTTCTGCTTTTTGTCTTACATTATCTGCTCTTAATTGGTATTTATACAATAGTTTTTCCAATCTTGTTTGTTCTTGCATAGCACGATTCAATTCTCTAGAAAGCATGGTAAAATCTTGATTGCTATCTAACATTCTTCTCCTTAAATCTAATGATGTTTGCTCATTAAAAATTTCTGGATATAATGTTTTTAATCGTCCTATTAATATATCAATTTGATATTTTTCCATCTCATTTAAAGCCATTTATTATCACCCTTATTATAATTAAGTATAACATTGGTTTTCATTTTTGTAAATGGAGAATCTCATAACAAAAAATATGAGAGTTGTTCTCATATTTTCCTAAAAATCACAATTATTTGGCGTTCTTGGATATGGAATTACATCTCTTATGTTGTCTACTCCAGTTAAATAAATGAGCAATCTTTCAAATCCCATACCAAAGCCAGAGTGAATACATCCACCATACTTTCTTAGATTCAAATACCATTCAAGACCCTCTTCGCTTACATTCATTTCTTTCATTCGTTGTTTTAGTTTTTCGTAATCTTCTTCTCTTTGAGAGCCCCCCATAAGTTCTCCTGCTCCTGGAACTTCTAAGTCTACTGCAGCTACCGTATTTCCATCTTCATTCACTTTCATATAAAATGCTTTAATATCTTTTGGCCAGTTTTTAATAAATACAGGTCCATTAAAATATTCTGTTATATATTTTTCATGTTCTTTTGCAATATCTTCTCCATACTCTGGTTCAAATTCCCATTTTACATCTGCTTCTTTTAAAATTTTAATTACCTCTTTATGGTCTATTCTTGTAAAATGACTATTGATAAGTTTTGTAAGTTTTTGCAAAAGCCCATTCTCTACAAATTTATCAAAAAATTCCATTTCATCTGGACAATTTTCTAGTACATACTTTACCACATACTTTAGCATTCCTTCCATGATATCCATATCCCCTTCTAAATCACAAAAGGCGATTTCTGGCTCTATCATCCAAAACTCTGAAGCATGTGTTTTTGTATTTGAATTTTCAGCTCTAAAAGTAGGACCAAATGTATAAGTCTTCTTATAAGTAAGTGCGAACGTTTCAGCTTGAAGTTGTCCACTAACAGTTAAAGCAGCTTGTTTGCCAAAAAAATCTTTACTATAATCTACAGTTCCCGATTTTGCTACTTTTTCTAAATCTAGTGTTGTTAATTGAAACATTTCTCCTGCACCTTCACAATCACTTGCAGTAATAATTGGTGCATGAAAATAAACATAGCCGTTATCTTGAAAATATTTATGAATTGCATATGCTGCAATGCTTCTCACTCTAAATACGGCACCCAATAAATTTGTTCTAGGTCTCAAATAAGCGACTTCTCTTAAGAATTCTCTTGTATGTCTTTTCGGTTGAATTGGATAATCTTCTGGACAACTACCTTCTAATTTGATTCTTGTCAATTTAAGCTCAAAGTCTTGTTTCCCTTCAGACTCTTTTACAATTCCCGTTACAGTAACAGCGCTTCCTACTAAAAATTTTGTTATTTCATCAAAATTTTCTAGCAAACTATCATATACGATTTGTACCGTTTTAAAGTAAGTTCCATCAGAAAAATCTAAAAATCCAAAATCTTTTTGTTTTCTATGATTACGAATCCATCCCTGTAGAGTAACTTCTTTGCCTTTGCATTCCTCTATTTTTTCATATAATTCTTTTACATCCATATTATCTCTCCTTTTCTATAAATAAAAATAAGTCCTAAAATATTAGGACTTACTCATTATCAAAAGTGGCGCCTGATGTAGGACTCGGACCTACGACCTGCCGGTTAACAGCCGGATGCTCTACCAACTGAGCTAATCAGGCATATGGCGCTCAATGTAGGACTCGGACCTACGACCTGCCGGTTAACAGCCGGATGCTCTACCAACTGAGCTAATTGAGCAATTCACTTTTTCGTCCTATATGGGACGAATTACATTCCGCGGTGCCACCCAAATTACCATAAAATGGTCTCTCAAAGTAACGATAACGGATTACCACCGATTTAACCTACTAAAATTTCAGAAAAATTGCTCCTGGGTGTTATTCATAATAATCTTTGACTGTCTGCTTTCACCATATCAGACTCGCTTTTGTTAGTATTATTATTACTTCTCCCTCTCATCGCACATATAGATTATATGATAGTTTATGCAATTTGTCAATAAAATTTTCACTTTTATAAAAATCTAATTGTAGCGTTACAATAGATGTGACACCAATAGTGTATACAAAAAGCGATAAATACCTTAAAATGTTAATTGAAAGAACACATTTATAGAAAGGAT
>JAAWNF010000021.1 GCA_022798795.1 Bacilli bacterium | reverse complement strand
AACATTCGAATACATGGTTCATTAGATTACAGGACGCCAGTTCAATATCGTCTACAGTTGTCCTTATAAAAATTGTCTAAAAAAGTGTTGACAATCCAGGTGTTAGTTTTGGGAATGAATAATAATATTCGATTGATTATTTTAAAAAACTTTGAGAAGAGAGGAAATGAAATTGCTTTAAAAATACAAGAAGAATATGGGGCAGTTGAAGACTTAATTGTACCTTTAAAGCAGCCAAGATTTGCAAATGGAGAGGGTAAGGCTGAATTAGGGCAAACCGTTCGACATAAGGAAGTTTTTATTCTTTCTGATGTTGGAAATTATGGGACAACTTATAAATTGTATGGGCAAGAACATATTATGACTCCAGATGAACATTTTCAAGATATTAAAAGAGTGATTTCAGCAATTAAAGGACATGCATCTAGTATTCATGTAGTGATGCCTCTTTTGTATGAATCAAGGCAACATAAGAGAAAAGGAAGAGAATCATTAGACTGTGCCTTGGCTTTACAAGAATTAGAAGCCTTAGGTGTGAATGGAATTGTGACATTTGATGCTCATGACCCACAAGTTCAGAATGCAATTCCAAACCTTCCCTTTGATAATTTTTATCCAACACATACAATATTAAAAAAATTTTTAGAGAAAGAAGCAATTGACTTAAAGAATATCTTTATTGTAAGTCCAGATATGGGAGCAGTTGAAAGAGCGAGATATTATGCAGAACTTTTAGGTTGTGATTTAGGCGTATCTTATAAAAGAAGAGATTATTCTATTGTGGAAAATGGAAAAAATCCAGTTGTTGAACATAGTTATTTAGGAAAAGATGTTAGAGAAAAAGATGTTTTGATTGTAGACGATATGATTGCATCAGGAGAATCTATGATAGATGTAGCTAAGAAAATGAAAGAAATGGGAGCTAAAAGAATCTATTTATCTGCTTCGTTTGCTTTATTTACAGGTGGGATAGATGTATTTGATAAAGCATATGAACAAAAATTATTTGATGGTGTATATACAACAAATTTAACATATATTCCTGATGCTTATATGACAAGAGATTGGTTGACCAGAGTTGATTGCATGCCTTTTTTAGCAGATATTATTTATACATTAGGGAACGGAAAATCAGTTCAAGAGCTGCAAAATGGAAAAGAAAAAATATTGGAATTAATTCGAAATAGAGAAATGAAATAAAAAAGTTTTTAAAAAACTTTTTTTTTGACAAATATAAAAAATGTGATAAAATAAGGCTCTATATAAAAAGGGGGATTTTTATGACACCATTTATAACGAATGATAGTGAAAGAATAAGAGATACTTTAATTCAATTTAGAGAAAAATATAAAGAAGCTTTAGGATATGATAGTGAAATTTTGGCTGCACACATTCGTAATGATAAACTAGGAAGTATGGTATTTTAGAGCAAATATATGAAGCAGCAGGACTTATAAAACCAACTTGCAGTGTATATCAAAGTATGTGTAATTTAATCAAAAAAGAATTTAATTTAAAAAGGGATATCGTAGAAGTTGAAAGTGGAATTTTTCCTTTACTTGGTCATTATTTGAGTGAAGAAAAGCTACAACTAGGAAAAGGAACCGTAACAGTTTATGATGCAAAAGTTTGGAAGAACTATCCAACAAAAGCAAAACTTGTAGATAGATATTTTGATGATAGAGTACAATTGCCAGAAAATAGTTTATTAGTTGGATTATTTCCTTGCCAAGCTACAAAAAGTATAATAGAGAAAGCATTAAAAGAAAATTTAGAATTTGGTATTGCACTTTGTGGTTGTAACCATAGTAATATTTTATCTCTTTCAACACTAGAATATCATAGGAGATTAATAGAGCAATTAATGGGACAAATATCTCGAGAAAAATTTTTAAAAATTAAATATTTCCCAGAGACATGCTTTGGAAAAGCATACCAAGGATTACCAATTATTGTTGTAAAAGATAAACCAAAAGTAAAATTTTTTTCACTTCCATTCAAAACGAGATGACAAAAGATAAAAAATTATGTTATAATATAATTGCCTAAATGATATGGTAGCTTAATTAGAAAAACCTACTAATTTATAACGATTGGGAATCTAATGAATTTATTGTTGTTGAATGCTTGTATTTATACAAGAATCCTGATATGAATTCTGTGATGCCCACCTGGGAGCTCAGGTTTTTATCGTTGCGAGCACCGATTATTTGGGCTTTTTTTTTGACGTCTTACAAAACTGTCATATTTTTTTTGAGTACAAGAATCTATAATGATGCTATAATAAAAAAGGAGGGATACTATGGATAATTTAACAGGTTTAACTAGAAAAGAAGTAGAGATTAGAAAAGAAAAGAATCTTGTTAATTATGATACTACTGTTCCTACAAAAAGTATTAAGCAAATTATAAAATCTAACATTTTTACTCTGTTTAACTTTTTGAATTTTACATTGGCAATCGCTTTAATTCTTGTAAAATCATATAAAAATATGCTGTTTTTAGGAGTTGTATTTTGTAATACTATTATTAGTATTATTCAAGAAATCAATGCCAAAAGAACGATAGATAAATTATCTATTATCTCAGCTACAAAATCAAGGGTATTGCGTGATGGCAAATTGGAAGAAATCGAAAATTCAGAAATTGTTTTGGATGATATTTTGTACTTATCACTTGGAAATCAAGTGGTAACAGATTCTATTATTGTAAAAGGTACAGTAGAAGTCAACGAAGCTTTTATTACTGGAGAATCCGTTCCCATTTCAAAGAAAGCAGGAGATGAATTACTTTCTGGGAGTTTTATAGTAAGTGGAAATGCTTATGTAAAAGTCTTACATATTGGAATTGATAACTATACAGCCAAAATATCTGCAGAAGCACATTATATAAAACAAGTAAATTCAATATTAATGAAATCATTGAAAAAAATAATTAAAATGGTTTCTATTAGTATTATTCCAATTGGGCTCATTTTATTTGCACGGCAACTTGGGATTGAAGATAATACATTTAATGATGCAGTTGTTAACACCGTAGCTGCCATTTTAGGTATGATACCAGAAGGACTTGTCTTATTAACGAGTACCGTTTTAGCGGTTAGTATAATAAGACTTTCTAAATATAAAGTTTTGGTACAAGATTTATATTGCATTGAAACATTAGCACGCGTAGATATGCTTTGTTTAGATAAGACAGGAACGATTACAGAAGGAAATATGGAAGTATATGCGACTGTTCCTTATGGGAATATAAAAACAGAAGAAGTAGGTGAAATTTTATCTTCTATAACAAATGTACTAGATGATAGCAATCCAACATTTCATGCTTTGAAGAATAAATATCACAAAAAAACAAATTGGAAAGTAAAAACAAAAATTCCATTTTCTTCAGAAAAAAAATATTCTGGAGTAGAATTTGAAACACAGGGAACGTATCTTTTAGGAGCTCCAGAATGTTTATTAAAAGAACGATATGTTGAAATGGAACAAGAAATAAAACAATATATTTTGGAAAATCGAGTATTGTTATTAATTCATACAGACTCTTGGAATGGAGAACTTCCTAAGAAATATGAATTCATTTCGTTAATTTTAATTCGAGACAAAATCAGAGCAGAAGCAAGAGAAACTTTAAAATACTTCAAAGAGCAAGGCGTATCTATCAAGGTAATTTCGGGAGATAATGTGATAACTGTGTCTAGCATTGCGAAAAGAGCAGGGATAGAAAACTATTGTAAAATGGTAGATATGAGCACAATTAAAACAAAAGATGAATTATATCAAGCAGCTAAAAATTATACCATATTTGGAAGAGTTTCACCAATTCAGAAAAAGGAATTGATTATGGCATTAAAAGAACAAGGTCATATCGTGGCTATGACAGGAGATGGTGTGAACGATGTATTGGCTTTAAAAGAAGCTGATTGTAGTATTGCTATGAGTAGTGGAACAGATGCTGCAAGAAATGTATCAGAATTGGTTCTTTTGAATTCTAATTTTGATGCAATGCCAGCAATTGTAGCAGAAGGAAGAAGAACGGTAAATAATATTGAGCGTTCTGCAACTCTGTTTTTGACAAAAACAACTTATGCAACCGTTTTAGCAGTTACTTTTGCCATTTTAGGACTTCAATATCCATTTATTCCGATTCAATTAACTCTTACAAGTGTTGTAACGATAGGAATCCCTTCCTTTGTACTTGCTTTGGGACCAAATAAAAATAGAATAAAGGGAAATTTTTTGAAAAATGTATTTAGCAAGTCTATTCCGAGTGCTCTTACAATTGTATTTAACATTTTATTAATTATGTTAGCTAGTAAATTGTTTCCTTTTACAGATGAACAAGTATCTACTATGTGTGTATTTATGAATGGATTTGTCGGATTTCGGTTACTATATCAATTATGTAAGCCATTTAATTTTTTAAAGAAAGCGTTATTTGTTAGTATGATTACATTAATGATATTACAATGCATTTTTTTACGAGAGTTTTATTCACTTGTATGGTTAAATGTAAAAATGATAATCCTTTTAGGAGGGTTAATGATAGTTTCATTATTTGGATTTCGATTATTTACAGATTTCATTGAATGGAGAATGAAATGGAAGGAAAAAAAACTTTATTAAAAATATAATAATTTTGCAAAAATTTATTTTTAGGATATAATAAACACTTAGAAATGAAGGGATACTGTGAGAAAGAAAAATAAATTAATTGTATTTGCTCTTTCAGCAACTATATTATTATCAGGTTGTTCTTTATCGAGAGAACAAATTTCAGAACAAGTAGTAGAACCAGTTGTTAGTGTAAGAGAGGAAAATACAACAATTGGGGGTTTTTCCATTTTCAAATCTGTTATAATGGTTCCCTCTACATTAGAAGAAAAAGATGAAGTAATGACTTATATAGAATCATTAGAAGGTGATAATCATATTGTTGTTTATCATGCTGATGACTCTTTAAATCAGAGAGCATATCATGAGGAAATATTTGAAGCTTCTTTGGAAGAAAATCCTATGATTCAAATCTATTATTGGGGAAGTAAAAAGTCTGAAGCTTTAGAAAAAGAACTAGCTCTTTATTATCCAAATGTTACTTATGTAGAAGAAGATGAAAACGTAGAAGAGGTTATTTCGACATATTATAGACCTAATTTTGTTACGAGTTCTTGTATTAAAGGTATTAGAAATAGTGTAAATACAGTAGAAAGTTTTGATTTAGAGAGAACACTAGAAGAAGTAAAAGATAGCCTTCCAGATATTAGAAAAGAAGATGTCATAGGAGGATTAACAACTTTTACTAATTATGTAGAAAATACAACTTTATTTAGTAAAGTAGAAGCATTGAGTGAAAAAGCAGAAGAAGCCTTAAGGCCTTATGTAGAAGCAGCAATACCCATATTCGAAAAAGCTTGGGATAGTACAAAGCCTTATGTAGAAGAAGGAAAAGATAAGGCAGTAGAATTTTATGAGGACATAAAACCTGAACTTAGTGAAGCCTATGAAGATGCAAAAGGATATATAAAAAGTATTTTAGGAAACTAGAAAAATGTGTTATAATAAAAGAGAGTTTTATACTCTTTTTTTAAAGGAAGATGACTATGGAATTATTCGCACTTTTATTAACATTAATTTTGGGATTATTTATATTACTTGGAACGGTTGTTGTATTTATTACAAAAAACAATGAAAAATTTATTTCATTTTCTCTTGCATTAGCTTTTGGAGTAATGGTGAGTTTATCAATTTTTGAATTAATACCAGAGGCTTTTGAGCATTTAGAAGGTATGAAAGAATGGAAAATTCCGATATTATTAGGGTTTATCATATTGGGAATTCTTGTGCTCAAATTGTTGGACCATTTTGTACCACATCATACAAAAGATGAAAAACATCATCATAGTAAAAAAGAACATATTAAACATTTATACCACATTGGAGTTGTTTCTAGTATAGCGCTTATTTTACACAATTTGATAGAAGGAATGGCTATCTACGGAACTGCTTCTACTTCTATAAATTTGGGATTACTTGTTGGTCTAGGAGTTGGATTACACAATATTCCAATGGGCATGGTCATTGCTTCCACGTTTTACAAAAGTAATGAGGATAAGAAGAAAACTGTAATGATTAGTTTGGGAATTTCAATCACAACCTTTTTAGGTGGACTTATCATGTTTTTCTTAAATGGAATTATGAAAGAGGAACTTATTTTAGGAATTTTACTTAGTACTACTTTGGGAATGATTATTTATATTGCTTTATTTGAATTATTAGAACAAATTTTACATTCAAAAAATAAGAAAGAAACAATAGTTGGGATTATTTTAGGAATTTTAATTCTCTTTATTAGTTTATTGATTGGGGGACATCATCATTGATGTCTTTTTTTGTTTCTTTTTTTTTAATTTATGATATGATTATAATAGTAGGAGGGTTTTATGGATAAAGTTGTTATTGGGCAAATTATAGAATCAGAAGAGGAAAATTCTGTTTATCTTCGGTTACCACAAAGACCAGATAGAATTATTCCAAGACGATTTTTAGGAAATTATCACAACAAAGATATTATTATTTGTGAAATAAAAGAAGAAAAAAGGACAATCATGCATAAATTACATACTTTTAGAGAAAATCAAGTAGGAGAAATCATTTTTGATAATGGGGAACCAATTATATTATTTTCTTATAAAAAAGGTGGGAAAATAAGAATTCCATGTAAATATTTTCCAAATCTTTATGAAGGAGCAAAAGTTCGTTTTAAATTAGATTTTAATAAAGATGAAGTAAAGGCTATTGTTTATCAAGTATTAGGAGCCAAAGATGATATGGGGATTGATATTATGGATATTGCAGAGCAACATGGAATTCCAACTGTATTTTCAAAGAAAGCAATGAAACAAGCCAAACATACATATGAACCAAGAAAGGAGTCTCAATGTATTTTAAGAAGAGACCTAAGGGGAGAAACAATATTTACTATTGATGGAATGTATTCTAAAGATTTTGATGATGCAGTATCTTTAAAAAGAGATGGCTCTGATTATATATTAGGAGTTCACATAGCAGATGTTGGTTATTATATACAAGAAGGAAGTCCACTCGATTTAGAAGCTAGAAAAAGAGGGATGACAGCATATTTATTAAGTTCTGTTTTTCCTATGTTCCCAAAAAATATTTCCAATGGAGTTTGTTCTTTAAATGAAAGAGTAGATAGATATACATTAAGTGTAGAAATGCGTATTTCTAGAACAGGAATAATCAAAGACATTACTTGTTTTCCATCTTTAATTCATTCTAAAAAGAGAATGACATATGAAGAGGCAAACTTGGTATTAGAGGGAAAAACAGTATTGGGATATGAAGCATTCGAAACAATTCTTTATTCTATGCAATCATTGGCTGAAATTCTATATGCTTCTAGAATTAGAAATGGCGCTATTGATTTTGATAGTAATGAACCAAATATTAGATTGGATTCCTATGGACATGTTGTTGATATAAAGGCTAGAAATAGAGGAAAATCAGAATTATTGATTCAAGAATTTATGCTAGCAGCAAATCGAAGTATAGCAGAACTATTACATGAAAAAGGACTTATATTTCCGCATCGAATTCATGGACAACCTGATATGGGAAAATTGTATTCAATCAAAGGAAAATTAGAGACAATTGGTGTTTATATAGAACCTTTATTTTCTGCAAAAGAATCTGAACGTTCGATGGTATTTAATGAGTTATTAACAGAATATCGCAATCACTCAAATTATAATATTATTTCAAATTTGTTAATTAGCTGTATGAGAAGAGCAAAATATTCATTAGAAGATGTTGGACATTTTGGACTAGGTTTAGAGAGAAATGTACATTTTACATCTCCGATTAGAAGATATCCAGATTTGATGATACATAGAATTTTAAGAAAAAATTATTTATTTGGAATACCACAAACAGCAGCAGAAATAGAAGAGATGAAACTTGTAACAGATAATTGTACAGGTGCTGAAAGAAGAATTAACAGTTGCGAAGAGAGAGTGATTCGTCTAAAATGTAGAGAATATTTATTAGACCATGTTGGAGAAACTATGGAAGCAGTTATAAAAGATTGTACTGATAAAGGAATTTTGGTAGAAATAAAAGACTGCATTGAAGAATTAATTCCAAGAAGTGATTTAGTAGATAGTCAATATGATGCTTCTAAATGCCATTATACTTTTGTGAATTCTAATGTTTGTTATGGAATAGGAACAAAATTGAAAGTAAAATTGATTAAAAATAAAGCAATTCCAGATAGAGTAGTTTTAAGAATTGTGAATTCAGAGTTAGAACATTCTTATGTATTTAGCAAGCATAATTTATATTAGTTATTTTGAGACAGAATAGAACTTTTTAATATCAAAGAAATTATCATAAAAGAAAAAGATTTTGTGACAATTTTAATTATAAAACGGAAACATATCATATGGTTTCTTTTTTTTCTTTACATTTTATTTTCAATATAGTAAAGTGAACCTAGAAAAAACAGCTATATTATGATATGATAAATAAAGAGGAATAGGGAGGAAAACAATGATTCAATTAGATAAAAAAAAGTTAAAACAAAATAGTTTTTTAATGATAGTATTATTTATTATTGTGGTTGTTTTAATAGGAATTAGTTTTCTTCTTAATAAAATAGAAAACAAAAATTTGAAGGAAACGGATTTAGAAGAAAATGGTAATAGTAAAATCAATTCATTGATAATAAATGAAATCATGTCCTCTAATGGAGGAGCTGCATCAGCTCCAGATGGTGGAATTTATGATTGGATAGAATTATATAACGGAAATGATTATGATATTCATTTAGAAAATTATGGTTTATCTGATGTAGCAGATAAAGTAAAGTGGTTATTTCCAAATGTTACGATTAAAGCAAAATCCTATTTGGTTGTTTATTTATCAGGAACAAAGCAGGAAGGTATGTATGCAAACTTTAAACTTAGCAGTAGTGGAAAAGAGACAATCTCACTAAAAAATAAAAATGGAAAAGTGATTGATGCAATTGAGACTGTTTCATTAAATAAAAATAGTTCTATGGCTAGAAACAATGAAGGTGATTGGATAGTTACAAGTGCATCTACTCCAGGCTATTCAAATACGAAAGAAGGAAGAAATTCGTATTTAGAATCTCTAAAAGCTCAAAATAATGAAATAGAAATAACGGAAGTGCTTCCTAATAACGCTGGGCATTTTAAAGACCAATATGGAAATTATAGTGGTTATATCGAAATAAAAAATAAAACAAATCATTCAGTTTCTTTAAAAGAATATGGCTTAGGAGGAGATTTATCAGCACCTTTTAAATGGAATTTTCCAGATATTAAAATTGAGGCTAATGAAACGATTGTAATTTATACATCTGGAAAAAATGATACAGAAAACGAATTGCACGCTAATTTTAAGTTGAGTTCAAAAAATGGAGTAGCAATTTTAACTAAATCGGGAAAAATAATTGACCAAAAAGAGTATACAAATCTAGAAAATGGGCTGGCCTTAATCAAAGAGAATAAGTGGGTGATAAGTGGAAAAATAAGTCCTGGCTATCCAAATACCAAAGAAGGCGTAGAAAATTTTTCTAAGATGTATTTAAAAAATCATGATGGTTTATTAATCAATGAAATTATGAATCATAATGCATCTTATTTGGCGCAAAACGGAAATGAATACTATGATTGGATAGAATTGAAAAATAACTCAGAAAAAGAAATACATTTAAAAGATTTTTATTTATCTACCAACGATAGTAGGCTAACAGAATGGCAGTTGCCTGATGTGACACTGAAACCAGGAGAATTTTATGTGGTTATGGCATCAGGAGATATCAATTTATCAAATAAAAGTTATTACCATGCAAATTTTAAACTTTCTGAAACCGAAGCACTCTACATCACAGATGGAAAAAATATTATAGATTCTATGTTTATTTCAGAAGTTCCTTTGGAATATAGTATGGGACGTGGAGAAGATTATGGATTTTTCTATTTTAATAAGCCAACCCCAAAAGAAAAAAATGGGGATGGAATTCTTCAAGTAGCCACTAAAACAGAAGTGAGTAAAGCAGCTGGTGTTTATAATGATATTGATGGAATCAATTTAGAAATAGAAGCAAATGGGACAATATATTATACATTAGATGGAAGTGTTCCAAGCACAAAGTCTAGTAAATATACTGGTCCTATTTTTCTTAAAAAGACAACAGTAGTAAAGAGTATTAATGTGGAAGAAGGAAAAATTGATAGTCCTATAGCAACAAATAGCTATATTATAAATGAAGAACATACCCTTCCCGTTATGTCAGTTTCTATGAATCCAAGTGATTTTAGAAGAGTAAGTTCTAATAATTGGGAAGATTTAGAAGTAGCTAGTTATGCAGAATTTTATGAGGATGGAAAAAGTTTTTCAATTCCATGTGGTTTTCGATTATTTGGAGGTTCTACAAGGGGGATGGCTAAAAAAAGTTTTTCATTAAAATTTAAAAAGAAGTATGGGGAGGCAAGTTTACATTATCCAGTATTTGATAATAGAGATTTTTCTATTTTTAATACATTAGTTTTAAGAAGTGGCTCGCAAGATAGTGAAAATGCATTTTTAAGAGATATCTTGACAACTTCATTAATGGAAGAAAGCGAAGCAGAAGTACAAAGTTATAAATCTATGATTTTGTATATTAATGGAGAATATTGGGGAGTATATAATATTCGAGAAAAAGTAGATGATGAATTTTTAAGTAATCATTATAATGTAGATGGCAGTAAAGGAAATATTACCAGAACTGATTATCTAGTTAGTCTTGGAACAAACAAAGACTATCAAAGTATTGTAAATTATGTTAGTACCCATGATATGAGTAAAAGTTCTAATTATGAATATGTAAAAACTAAGGTAAATATCAATAGTTTAATTGATTTCTGGGTTGGGGAAATTTATACAACAAACAATGATATTATCAATAGTCGAGTTTTTTCACATCCAGATATTGATAATGGGAAAATGCATTTTATATTTTATGATTTAGATTTTTCTATGTATTTTCCAGAAAATAATTATTATACATTTATGACGAATCCAGAAGGAATGAGTGATTTCAAAGTACCAACAACTTTTATGGTAAATATGTTTAAAAGTAAAGAATTTAAAAAGGATTTTGTAGAAAGACTTAGTTGGAATTTGAAAAATATATGGAAGGAAGAACGTGTATTAGAACGATTAAATGAAATTTATAATGTATTAAAACCTGAAATGGAACGCAATCAAAAACGTTGGAACATGACAATGAAAGACTGGGAAGATAGCATCGAAGTAGTGCGAAATTATATAAAAAAAAGGGAAGGATACTTATTAAGACAAACAAAAAATTTCTTTCATTTATCTCAAGATGATATGAATAAGTATTTTGGTGAACTATGAGAAAATATAGACATGAATTAAAATATATCATTAGCCAGTCACAGGCCTTAGTATTGCAAAATCGATTACATAGCATTATGGAAATAGATACCAACTCTGTTTATAAAGACCATACTTATAAAATTAGAAGTTTATACTTTGATAATGACAGTTCTGATGCGTATTATGAAAAATTAAATGGAGTGTTATATCGAGAAAAATATCGTATTCGATATTATAATGATGATGATACTTTTATTCGGTTAGAACGTAAACTAAAACACAATAATATGACTTCTAAGGACCAAATTATCATAACACGAGAAATTTGTGATAAAATAATAAATGGAGAGGTAGAAGAATTAAACGGGACTGGTCTTTTGGAAGAGTTTTTAAATGATGTAAGAAGAAAACATTTAAAACCATCTGTAATAGTAGATTATACAAGGCTTGCTTATACTTACCCAATTTCAGAAGTTCGAATTACATTTGATTCTAAAATAAAGTCAGGTAGATATGATTATGAATTGTTTGATAATGAACTTTTGACAATTCCAGTAATTGAAGATGAAGAAGTGGTGTTAGAAGTAAAATTTAATGAAGTTTTACCAGAAACTATTTCTATTATTTTATCTACAATTCCGATGTATAGACAAGCGGTCTCAAAATTCGCACTTTGTAGAAGTATAAAATAGGAGGATTTTTATGAATTTTATGGATATGATAAAGAAGAGTGTAGTAGAGGAATTTACAGGAACAATTTCAGCAGATAAAATGATATTATCTTTACTGGTAGCATTCTTAATTGGTTTATTTATTGTTTATATTTATAGAAAAACATATACAGGTGTAGTATATTCCAAATCTTTTTCTCTTTGTATTATTTTACTTGCTATGGTAACAGCAATGATTATTAGGACAATCAGCTCAAATTTAGCGCTTTCTTTAGGTATGGTAGGAGCATTATCAATTGTCAGATTTAGAACTGCAGTTAAAGAACCAGTTGATACAGGATTTATGTTTTGGGGAATTACAGCAGGAATTATGGCAGGTGCAGGATTATATTTAATTTCAATATTGGCATCTATTTTATTAGGATTATTATATATCATAAGTTATAGTATGGGATTTAAAGTAAGTTCAAATTATTTATTGATTATCAAATACGAAGCAAAAGCGCATAGTGATGTCAATAAAATTATGAAGAAAATTAATAAAAAGAAATTAAAAAGTAAAACATTAATGAAAAATGTAATAGAGCTTACTTTTGAAATTGAATTAAAAGATACAAATCCAGATATCGTAAACGAATTTGAAGGTATTGAAGGAGTAAAAACAGCAAGTTTAATTAGTTATCAAAATGATTTTGGAGCATAGATAGGAGGCTTTTATGGAAAGAGAAGAAAAAAATGAATCAAAAAAAGAATTAGAAGAGTCAGTGTATTCCTCTCTTAATATTGGAAGCTTTCTAGAATTAAAGAGAAGAGAAAGGGATTTAAATAAAAATAAGGAAACTTCTAAAGAACCAAAAAAGGAAGTTTTAAAAGTGACACCTTTGGTAAAAGAAGAACCAAAAAAGGAAGTTATTACAAAAAAAGTAGTAGCAGCAATAGAAGAAAAAAAGATAGAACAAAAAAAAGAAATAAGTTCTAAAGCAGAACCTGAAAAAGTTGTTTCAAATGTTGGAAAAGTGACAAAAAAGGAAAACTCTCATCTTCCCAAAAAAGATGTTGAGGAGACCAAGCAAGATATTCATGAATTACTGAGAAAAAGAAAAGAAGAAGCATTAAAAAAGGAGTCACCTAAAAAACCAGACATAAGAAAAGAAGAAATAAAAACAAAAGAAAAAGTGAATAATGAAAAAAAAGATTCTGCTGAAACCAAAAAGGAAATAGCGTCAAAAGAAAAAGAAGAAGTTAAAAAAGAAGAAACGATAAAAAAAGAAACTGAGTTAAAAAAGGAAAGAAAAACGAAAAAAAGAAAAAACGAAAAAAAGAAAAAAGAGGCAAATTCAAAAAAATTGGGAAAAGGTCTTATTATTGGTATTGTTATTTGTGTCATTATGGATTTATTTGCTTGTACAGGACTTTTTTTAACTTATGGACCTGTTTCTTATTTTAGAAATTTACTAGTAACATCAGCAATGACAACAATGAGCCATAAATATTTAGCTAGAACTTTTTATAGTGATAAGACAATAGAGAAAATATTAAATAATAATGTTGTTAAAGAAGTAGATGAAAATACCAATAGTAGTGATATCAATTTTGAAGATGGGAAAGATACAGGCGAATACGCTTCTATTTATGAAGAACAAATTTTAAAGAGAGATAAAAACCAACTTTATAAAGTCATTGAGATTGATGAAAATGGTTATGCTGGATATTTAATTGCAGTTTATGATGCTTCTAGAGTAGAACTTGTAGGGGCGAATAGTAATTCTATTTATGGAGGCGCTTTTTTAACAGATATTTCAAAAAGAACAAATGCGAAAGTAGCAATAAATGCAAGTGGCTTTTATAATGCTGGAGAAAATAAAGGTAGTACTGCAGTAGGGACTGTTATTATGGACGGGAAAGTAGTTTTAAGAGGAAGTGCAGCTTCTGGATATGGAGGAGGATTAGCAGGTTTTAATAAAGACCATGTACTAGTATTAACAAGAGAAAATCCAGAAACAGCAATTAAAAATGGAATGATAGATGCCGTTGAATTTGGACCTTTTTTGATTGTGAATGGCAAAGCAGCTGAAATCAAAGGAGATGGAGGTTGGGGACTTGCTTCTCGTACTGTTTTAGCGCAGCGAAAAGATGGAATTGTTTTATTCTTAGTAATAGATGGAAGAAGAGTAGGACATAGTATTGGAATTGATATGAATGGACTCATCAAAATTTTGAAGCGTTATAATGCACATAATGCAGTCAATTTAGATGGAGGAGGTTCTACAACTTTAGTCGTAGATGGAAAATTAACAAATCGACCATGTTGTTCTGTCGACCCTACGAGCAAACAACGATATGTTCCAAATGCTTGGATTGTCAAGTAAGATGTGATACATCTTATTTTTCTTTTCTATAAAAAACCTTTATTTATAAGACTAGAATTGTTTTTTTAAATATGATATAATGAATAGCGATAATAAGTAGAAAAAATATGGACGTGATAAAATGTATTTAAAGAATATAAAAGCACATGGCTTTAAGTCATTTGCAGAGCATATTGATATGGAGCTAAATAATGGAATTACAGGAGTTGTGGGACCAAATGGAAGTGGTAAGAGTAATATTGTAGATGCCATTAGATGGGTACTTGGAGAACAATCTGTTAAATCTCTTCGTGGAGATGGAAATATGGCAGATGTCATATTTTCAGGAAGTAAATCTAGAACTGGAATGAATGTAGCTAGTGTTACTTTAATATTTGATAACAAAGACCATTATTTGCCTGTTCGCTATGATGAAGTTGCTATTAAAAGAAGAGTTTATAAAGATGGTAGCAATGAATATTCTTTAAATGGAGAAAAATGTAGATTAAAAGATATTACAGAAATTCTTATGGATAGTGGAGTAGCCAAAGAAAGTTTTAACATTATTTCACAAGGAAAAATAGAAGAAATTATCAGTAGTAAACCAACTGATAGAAGAATTATTTTTGAAGAAGCAGCTGGTGTTTTAAAATATAAACGCAGAAAAGAAGAAGCTTTAAGAAAATTAGAGCGAACACATGACAATATGAATCGTGTAAATGATATTGTGAAAGAATTAGAAGTTCAAGTGACTCCATTAAAAATGCAAAAAGAACAAGCTGAAAAATATTTATCTACTAAAAATGAACTGGAACAAATTGAAATTGCTTTGATTGCTTCTGATATAGAAAAGGTAAATGCTGAATATCAAACCAAAAAGAATCGAATTGAGATATTAAATGGAGAATTGTTAAACGCTAATTTTGAAAGCAATAAAGGAGAAGCCAAAATAGAAGAATATAAAGTAAAGCAATCAAAATTAGAAGTGGAAATGAATGAATTACAAGCATCTTTATTAGAATATACAAAATTGGTAGAACAACTAAATAGTAAAAAAATGGTTTTATTAGAACAAAAAAAATATCAAGTTGATGATAATAAGCTTCATCATGAAATGGTAACCCTAAAAGAAGAAGAGTTGAATTTAAGAAATCAAATTGAATTATTAGAACAAGAAATAAGTTCTTTAGATAAAGCAATGACTAAAGAAAAAGCAAAAGTAGAAACTTATCAAAAAGAATTAGAGTACCAAAAAAAATCAAAAAGAAATCTAGAAGAAATGTTAACCAAACAAATCAGATTAGAAAGAAATTTAGAAATTGCTATTGAAAATTTACAAGAAAGTATTGAGAATAATGGAACATTACCGCATGCCGTGAAAGCAGTATTAGACCATCCAAAACTGAGAGGAATTCATAATGTTATTGGAAATGTGATTGAAGTAGAAGAAAAATATACCAAGGCGATTATGACTAGTTTAGGATATGGAGCAAGCTATTTAATTGTAGATGATGAGCAAAGTGCTAAAGAAGCAATTACTTATTTAAAACAAAATAAATTAGGAAGAGCTACTTTTTTCCCTATGAGTGTGATAAAGCCAAAATATGTAGATTATGATACAATCAAGCAAATATCAGATGAAAAAGTTTATATTGATATTGCTTCTAATTTAATTAAATATGATAAAAAATATGATGGGATTTTGAAAAATCAATTAGGAAATGTCCTAGTGGTTGATACGTTAGAAAGTGCAAATAAAATTGCCAAAAAAATAGCGTATCGTTATCGTATTGTTACTTTAGATGGAGAGCTTCTTCATGTGGGAGGGTCTTTAACTGGAGGAGAGGCTTCAAAAAATAGGAATATTTTAATAGAAAAGCAAGAACTAGAAACAAAATTAAAAGATTATGATACTATAGTAAAAGCGATACAAGAACTAGAAAATAAAATGAATGAAATAGATGCTTCTATAAAAGAAGTAGAAGATAATGAATATTTGGCGAATAAGTCTCTCATTGAAGTAGAAGAAATTGCGAAGAATAAAAGAGTATTAATAGCAGATAGAAAAGAATATTTAAATCAATTAGAAGAAGAAATGAATAGAACTTCACATTTAATGAATCATACATTAGATGAAGAAGAAACAAAGATTTTAAATGAATTTTATCAGAAAGAGCAAGAAAAGAAAAGTATTGAATTAAAACTTTCTAATAAAGTAAAAGAAAAACAAGAACTTGTAGAAGAATTACAGGAGTTTGAATTTGAACTCAGAAGAGAAAACAGTGCATTGAATAGTAAAAATAAAGAACTCAAAGAACTAGAAATTGAAGTAAATAGAATGGATGTTAAATTAGACCATTATCTTACAACATTAAGTGAAAGTTATAACATGACATTTGAAAAAGCAAGAGCAGATTATGCTCTTGGAATGGAGGAAGAACTGGCTAGAACAAAAGTAATGAATTTGAAACGAGAAATGAAAGAACTTGGTATGGTGAATTTAGGCGCAATTGATGAATATGCAAGAGTAAGTGAGCGTTATGAATTTTTAATTCATCAATCTGAGGATTTAGTCGGTGCAGAAAATACGTTACTGGAAATTATTTCAGAAATGGATACTGTTATGGAAAAAGAATTTATAGATACTTTTAAAACGATTGGCGCTCATTTTGAGGAAACGTTTAAAGAATTATTTCATGGTGGAATGGCATCTTTAAAATTAACAGACCCAAATAATGTTTTAGAGACAGGAATAGAAATTGTTGCATCACCGCCTGGAAAGAAATTAACAAGTATTTCTTTATTATCAGGAGGAGAAAAAACATTTACAGCTATCAGTTTATTATTTGCTATTTTGAAATCTCGTCCAGTTCCATTTTGCGTATTGGATGAAGTAGAAGCGGCATTAGATGAAGTAAATGTAGATAGTTTTGGAAAGTATTTGTTAAAATTAAAAGAGAAAACACAATTTATTTTAATTACACATAAGAAAAAAACAATGGAATATGCAGATGTTTTGTATGGAATAACAATGCAAGAATCTGGTGTTAGTAAATTGGTTAGTGTAAAGTTAGAAGAGTTATAAAGCAAAATAGTGCATTTGATGTTGTATAAAAAGTAATCCAAAAGTTGAGGTTTACTTTTTGATATGTTTGGAAACAGGAATAAGCATAAAAGCCATAAAGAAAAATTTTGAATAAAATTATAATTCTATTTGAAATAAAAAGAAAGAGACATGGTATCATTATAGCAAATAAAAAATTAGAATATATAGAAAATGAAAAGAGTTTATTTCCTACTTTTAAAAAACTTCAGAGATTTTTCTGAAGTTTTTATGAACCAATAATATCCCCACCATTCGGGTGTAATACTTGACCTGACATATAAGAAGAATCATCACTTGCTAAGAAAAGATAACTAGGTGCAACTTCAAAAGGTTCTCCAGCACGCATCATAGGAACTTTACTTGTATCGGTTCCAAATGTAGTTACTTCTTCAGCACTAAAAGAAGAGGGGATTAGAGGAGTCCAAATAGGTCCAGGAGCAACAGCATTGACGCGAATACCTTGATTGACTAAATTTAAAGCGAGTGAACGTGTGAATGCAACAATAGCACCTTTTGTAGCACTATAATCTAGTAATTGTTTATTTCCTTTATAAGCAGTAATAGAAGCTGTATTAATAATAGAGCTTCCCTTTTTTAAATAAGGAAGTACAGCTTTTGTTGTATAGAAGTAAGAAAATACATTAGTTTCAAAAGTGGTTTTTAATTGAAAATCATTAATATTTAAAATACTATCTTGGGGAAACTGAACTGCACAATTGTTTACTAGAATATCAATTTTCCCAAATTGTTCTACTGCTTTAGAAACTGCTTTGATAACATTTTCTTCTTTTGTTAAATCAGTCATAATAGAAAGACATTTTCTTCCCAGTGATTTAACATGAGATTCTGTTTCATATGCATCTTCTTGTTCGTTTAAATAAACGAATACAATATCAGCACCTTCTTTTGCAAATAAATAGCTAACAGCTCTTCCGATACCACTATCGCCCCCAGTGATAAAAGCAACTTTTCCAGTTAATTTACCACAAGGATAAGTGTTTGGGTTTTCACTAATTGGCCTAGGGTACATATTCTTTTCGATACCAGGTTGAAAGTCTTGATGCTGATAAGGAAATGCTATAGGAATTTCTTTACATTTTGTTTTCTTTCCAATATATTGATATAGGGGGTACATATTATCAACTCCTAATAATCATTATATTCAATTAATGTTATGAAATACAAAAAAGAGTGGCCCCCTGAAGACCACTCCTATAAAAGAATAAAAAGGGGTTGGCTAGTGTGATACTAGCGCCAATTCGTCTAATTCGAATTGGTACTGTATATACTAATCGAAAAAAGGTTATTTGTCAACCTTTTTTGCTACATTTTGTAGAAAAAATTTATTTTAACTTGATTTACGAAAAAATGTTCGGTATAATGTATCTGGTGATAATATGAAACAATTAGAGGAAATTAAAGGGCTTGGACCAAAAACGAAATGTAGTTTACAGAGACTGGGCGTTATGACATCAGAAGATTTGCTTTATTATTATCCATTTCGTTATGAAACATTAAAAAAAAGTAATATCGAAGAATTAAAGCAGGATGATAAAATTGTGATAGATGGCAATATAGAAAGCATACCAACTGTGTTTCATATTAATAGACGTTTGAATAAAATGAATTTTCGAATTGTATCAGATGGAAAATTATTGCAAGTTGTTATATTTAATCGTTCCTTTTTAAAAAGTAGGTTGTCCATAGGAGAAATAGTTACGGTAATTGGAAAGTACGATTGTAAACATAATTTGATTATTGCAAATGATATTCGTTTAGGTCCTCTTCCAAAAAGTCCTAGAATTGTACCTATATATCATTCATATAGTGGTATAGGTGGAAAACAGATTCAATCTTATTTATTGCAATTATTTTCAGATGAAATTGATGTTGTAGATTATATTCCAGAAGGACTATCTTTAAAATATCAATTTATGGATAAAGTTAGAAGCTTAAAACAGATTCACTTTCCAACAAATAAACATTCTTTGAAAACTGCCTTGTTAAGAGCAAAATATGAAGAATTATTTTTATTTATGTTGAAGATGAATTATTTAAAAAAGGAGAAACAACATACCAATGGATTAAAAAGAGATGTTTCGTTTGCATATATAGAAGAATTTATCAAGTGCTTGCCATTTTCACTTACCGAAGACCAATTAGTTTGTATAAAAGCTATCTATGATGATTTAAATGGAAAAAAGAGAATGAACCGATTGATACAAGGTGATGTAGGAAGTGGAAAAACAATTGTAAGTTTTGTTGCGATGTATATGAACCATTTAAGTGGTTACCAGAGTGCGCTGATGGTTCCAACGGAAATTTTAGCACGTCAGCATTATAAGAAATTAGAAGAAATTTTTGAACCATACCAAGTTAATGTAGCAGTTTTAACTGGAAAAACCAAAGCAAAAGAAAAAAGAGAGATTTATGAAGGACTAAAAAATGGAACTATTTCTATCGTTGTAGGGACTCATGCTTTAATTAGTGAAGCGGTGGAATATAAAAATTTGGGCTTAGTAATTACAGATGAGCAACATCGTTTTGGAGTAAATCAAAGAAGTAATTTAAAAAATAAGGGAATCACTCCTGATATTTTATATATGAGTGCAACACCAATTCCAAGGACTTATGCTTTAACAATTTATGGAGATATGGATGTTTCTAACATCCATACAATGCCTAGTGGAAGATGTCCTGTTATTACAACTATTAAAAAAAATGAAGAGATAAGGGAAGTACTAGAAAATATGTATAAAGAGTTAAAACAAGGTCATCAAGTATATGTAATTGCCCCATTAATAGAGGAAAATGAAAAAAGCGATTTAGAAAATGTGACACTATTGGAAGAAAAAATGAAAAAAGCATTTGGAAAACTTTATCAAATTGGAGTATTACATGGAAAAATGTCTCCAAAAGAAAAAGAAGAAGTAATGCTGAACTTTGAGCAAAATGAAATTCAAATTTTAATTAGTACAACAGTAGTAGAAGTTGGAGTAGATGTTTCTAATGCTACTATGATTGTAATTTTTGATAGTGAACGATTTGGTCTTTCAGCACTTCATCAATTAAGAGGACGAGTAGGAAGAAGTAATTTACAATCATATTGCATTTTAATTAGTGATTCTGAGAAAGAGAGACTTTCTATTTTAACAAGAACTAATGATGGTTTTAAAATTAGTGAAGAAGATTTCAAATTACGTGGCAGTGGAGATTTATTTGGTGTTCGTCAAAGTGGAGATATGCAGTTTAAAATAGCAGATTTAAAGAAAGATTTTGAAATTTTAATGAAGGCAAAAGAAGATAGTGAAGTGTATATTTTAAATGGAAAAATAGAGGAAGATATTATTTTAAAAGAGTATGTGGAAGAAACTAAGATACTTTCTTAAAGGTGATGCAGTTAACTTGACAAAATCTATTTTTTACTGTATAGTTATAATAGCGTGATGGATGTCACGCAAGATAACTATTTACGGAATAAATAGTGAATAGTTGTCAACCAAAACCCCCTGAAGAGTCAGCGAAAGCTGGCTCATTTTGTTTTTTTTAATTTAATTTTTAATGAATTTTATAAAAAATATTGTAATATTCTATTCTATATAGTATAATTTAATTACCTATTAGGTAATTAAAAGAAAGGGGGATTTGGTTTGCAATTAGAAGTACATGATCAAAAATTAGAAAAATTACTAAATGATTCAAATAAATTAATCAGAAAAGTAGGTTTAGAAATGGCAAAAATGGTGAAAAAAAGATTTAATGAAATGAAAGCTTCACCAAATTTTAAAGAGTATGTGAGTTATGGATTAGGAAAACCACATCCTCTTATAGGTAATTTTGATAAACTATATGGAATACATTTAAATAAAAATTATAGACTAATAGTAGAGCCGTTAGTTAAAGTATTAGATGATATAAATTTAGAAGAATGTAAAAATGTAAATATAAAAGGAGTGGTGGATTATCATGATGGAAAAATTGAATGGCTTATCCCTTGATTTGATTATACACCCAGGTGAAACAATAAAGGAACTTTTAGAAGAAAAAGAAATGACGCAAGAACTTTTTCGTCAAATCAAGCAGAGTGGTGCGCTTTTCTTTTTCCAGATCATACAGATACAGCCCTTTCAGGGTGGCGATTGCCAGCTTCTTT
>JAAWNF010000020.1 GCA_022798795.1 Bacilli bacterium | reverse complement strand
AATCAACTAAAAAACAATATGGATAATTAACATTTTTAGTATATCATACTGCTTTTATAATTTTTACTTTTTTGGTATCACATCATTGACAACTAAACACTACATTCACAAAAGAAATCAAAAATCACATCTCCATTTGTCTTATAAGCTATTGCTTCTAAATTTATGAAAGAATCATTTTTAAAATACATAAAAAAAACAACTATTGTTGTTTTACAATTGAAGTTTCTAATGATAAACCAAGAACTTTCACAATGTCATCAATTCGCTTTACTTTTCTTTCAACATAATCTGGATGATGAGCTTTGGCATCACAATATTGCAATTTTACCAATTTTTGTATTAACTCTTTTGGCATATCATTTGCCACTTTTTTAGCACTTTCATCATGACAAGCAATTAAAAAGCCGATTCTAGCTACTTGGCTAGGGGAATAACCTAATCGTTCCAAAATAGGTATCGCAACGTGAAATGATGTATATGGATGTCCATGAAAATGTCTCACTTCTCCATCCTGATAACAAGTTGTTTTTCCAATATCATGTAATAATAAAGCGAGTCTTATTTCCAAATCCATTTCGCTAAAAGATAGCGCCAATAAAGTATGTCCCCAAACATCTAAATGATGATGAGGATGATTATGGGGAAACATTACCATAGCTTTCAATTCGGGAACTAAAGAAAATAATTTGTTTTCATTTTCTTTTATTGATGTTAAAATATCTTCTTTTAATAAAATCATTTCCATATCTTTCATCATTTTAACACCTTCATTTTCTCTTTCATAAAGTCACAAGCTTCTTCTATATAATTTCCATTTTCTAAATCTATTCCAACAAGTTTCAAAGAATCTATCACATTGAATCGATTTCCTGCTTTCAAAAATTCGAGATAATTTTTCCTCATATTATTTTTATCACCAATTAAATCTGCTGCTATTTTATGAGCAATGGATATTCCGACACCATACTGCCATACATAATAAGAGGGATAAAGATAAAAATGAGGGATTTTTGCAAAATTCATTCCTACATATTCATCACTCGTAAAAGCCTCTCCATAGTAGGTATTTGCCAAAGATAAGTACAAAGATTGTAACATTTTTGCTTGAATAGATTCCTGATTTTGTAATTTTTTACGGACTTCTAATTCAAATTCTGTTAACATCGATTGTGAAAATAAAGAGGTACAAAAATTAGATAGCATCTGCTCTACTAAATAGCAAGTTTCTTCCTTGCTTTCACTTTTTTCAATTAGATAATGATATAGCAGTATTTCATGCACTTTGGAAGCAATTTCAGCTAAGAAAAGAGAATATTCAAAGTATTCAAATTTATTTTCTTTTGCAAAAGAAGTATGAACCATATGTCCTGTCTCATGTGCAAGAACTCGCAAAGAATTCATATCTCCGTGATATTGTAGCATAGTATAAGGAACCCCACTATAAGTAATACAGCTAAAAGAATCTTTTCGTTTCGTTTTTGATGGTTCTAAATCTATCCACCCATTAAAAAATCCTTCTTCTAACCGTTTTATGTATTCTTCTCCTAGTATTCCAAAACTTTGTTTTAAAATTTCTATTGCTTCTTCTAAAGAAAACTTTTTTACATCATTAGAAAAAACAGTTTCTGACATATCATATAGATGAAATTCTTGTAATCTTAATGTATCTTTTTTATATTGAATAAATTGATGTTCTATTTCCAAATGATTTCTTACAGCTGTAATAAAACTAGAAATAATAGAATCTGGTAATGTATCTTCATATAATCTAGCTTCTAAATGAGATGTAAATCCTTTTTGTCTGGCAATTTTCTCTTCTGTTAATATCTTATTTTCATAAATAGTTGCCAAAGTATTTGAAATATTTTTATAAGCATCCATAGTAATTTCAAAAGCACGTTTTCGCTCTTCTACATTTTTAGAATGAGAAAGCTTAGAAAGCATTGCTTCTGTCACAATCTCTCCAGTTTCAGATGCTCTAAACACCATATCTCCTCTTACTAAAGAACGATAAATATCTTGAAGTACTTCTAACTGTTTTTGAAGCGCCACATAGGCTTCTTCATTTTGTACTTGATGGTCACCCATTTGATAAATAAGTTCTATATATCTTTTAAAATAGGGAAATTTCGAGAGAAATTCATTTACCAATTCTGAATTTTCTAAAATAATTTTTTTGAATAAAACATTTGCCTTTTCTGTTTCTTCATAATAAGAAAGCGCCTTATGAAACATTGTTTTTGCTTCTTCATCTTGACTATTTAAATCTAACAGCCTTTTTGGATAACAATATATCTGTTCTATCAGCTGTTCCATCTCTATTTTTATTTCAATAAAATCCTTTATATCATTTGCAGTTTCCATTTTTGAAAAATGATTTTTAAGTTCTTCTATTCTTTTTGATAATTTTGTTCCTAACTCCTGCCACTTTTCTTTACTTTCACATAAATAACCCAAATCCCAATTTTTTATAATCATCTTACTAAAAGTTAGAAATTCTATTTTGAATTCTTTCTGTTCCTAATAATTTTAAAATTTCATATAAATCTGGAGTTTGTGAACAAGAAGTAAGCGCAACACGAATCACTGTACTAATATCTGCTACATTTCCTTTATAAGCATCTGGAGCGGCTTTATATTCTTTCATGTCTGGACAGTATCCCAATTCTTTTGATAATTCTTTTATTTTGTTAAACCATGTTTCTTTATCATCATTTACATTATAGTATTTGGTAAAATAAGTAGATAAAATAGTATGAATTTCTGATTTATCATTTACTTTTCCAAATTCATAATTGATGTCCCCTGTAAATAATTCATCATACATATACCATACTTCTTTTTTTACATCTTTAAAAGTTGCATAATCCTTTCTAGGCTTTTTTTGCTCTCTTTCAATATTAAAAATAGCGGTAGAATAATCTGGATATTTTTCCAAAAGAGATGCAAATGCTAAGTCAAATTCTTTGGCATAAATAAGAGTTCTATCATACACTTCTGTTGCTTTTAATTTACTAATATAATTTTTTGAAATATTATTTAGCTTTTCTAAGTCAAATAAAGCTCCACTTGCACTTACTTTTTTAAAATCAAAAGTAAATTCATTCATAGAAGCATTTGGATTAGCATCAAACCAAGCTTCAAAATTAGAATTAGCAATTGTCATTAAATATAGTAAAACAGCTTCTTCTGGAATTCCTGCTTCATGATAGAAACTCACAGCTAACTCTGGGTCCTTTCTTTTGCTTAGCTTTCTTTTTCCTCCTGTTTCCTCATCTATTTTCATAAGTGGAGAAAGATGAGCATATTTTGGAGCTTTAAACCCAAACACTTCAAATAATTGTACATGAACTGGTAAAGAGGATACCCATTCATCTCCTCTTATTACATGTGTAGTACCCATTAAATAATCATCTACTAAATGAGCAAAATGGTAAGTTGGAAGTCCATCTTTTTTAATAATAATCAAATCTATGTCATTTTCTGGAAATTCTATTTTTCCTCGAATCAAATCATTGACAACAACTTTTTTGTCAAAATTTCCAGGAGACTTTAAACGAATGATATAAGGTTCTCCGTTGTTAATCTTTTCTGCAACCATTTCATTCGGCAAATCTCTATATTTTGCATATTTTCCATAACATCCAAGTCTCTCTTTTGATGCTTCTTGTACTTCACGCATTTCTTCTAATTCTTCTTTTGTTAAGAAACATGGATATGCAAGCCCTTCTTCTATTAAATATTTTGCAAATGCTTGATAAATATCTTTTCGCTTACTTTGAATGTAAGGTCCATAATTGCCTTTTTCTTCCTCCTCGCTGACCATTCCTTCATCAAACTCAATTTGATAATTTTTTAAATCTCTAATGATTTCTGTTACACTATTTTCTACAAGTCTTTCCTGGTCTGTATCTTCAATTCTAAGGAAACAAATTCCATTTGTTTGTGTTGCTACTTTTCTTGCAACGAAAGATGAAAATAAAGAACCCAAATGCACAAATCCAGTTGGAGATGGTGCGAAACGAGTCACTACTGCTTTTTCATCCAAATTTCTTTTTGGATATAAATTCTCATAATCTGCTATTGTTTTTGTAATATTTGGAAATATTAAATTTGCCAATTCTTTGTTTGTCATTTTATCAATCCTCTCTTTTTAAACAAAAAAATATTATGATATAAGGACGAGTATAACCCGTGGTACCACCTTACTTCATAATATTTCTATTATCTCTTATGTTAACGCCATCAACGTTTTTAAGCTCCTAAGCTTCTTCTAATCAGCTTTTTCTTCATTTTCACCATCCATGAAGTCTCTTTAAAAAAACAATGATTATACTCTTCTTACTCAACGCTTCTTCAATATATATTTGGCTGCCTCGGCTAGGTTCGAACTAGCGAAATGTCGGAGTCAGAGTCCGATGCCTTACCACTTGGCTACGAGGCAATCACAACTACATTATAACACATTTTTAAAAATTGGAATAGCTAATTTTGATATTTTCTAAAGTACAAAAATAAAAAGTAGACTGCTTATCATCTACTCGCTATAAATCATAGAATTACTTCGTAATAACTGGTTTTCCCTCACTATCTAATAAAACTGTCATTCCTCCAGAGTAGCCATTAAAACAGAATACATAATTTACACCAGTATCCTTATCCACCCAAATTTCTATTCCATTTAATCTTCCTTGTGTATAAACTTTTTCAAATCTACCTTCTTTTTTTCCCATAATATTTCTCCTTTTAATCAAAAATTTATCTATAAAATTAGTATAACACACTTAGAAAAAAATAGAAACAATTGCTGTTTCTATCATCAAATTATATTCTCTTTGTCCCTTTTACGCCTTTTACTCCTTTGCAGCCTTTTACTCCACTAAAATTGCTCAAAATATTGGTTTCAAATGTATCAATTTTTTTGGTCTTTCTTTTAAATTCTTTAATTCCTAATGTAATCATATCATCTAAAAGTGTTTCATATTTTTTTCCTGCTGGTTCCCATAAATAAAATGATAAAGAACCTGGAATGGTATTTGGCTCATTGATATATACTTGATTTTTCTTTTTATCAATTAAAAAATCAACTCTAGTTACTCCACTAAGATTTAATATACGACAAACCTCTTTAGCCAATTCCTCTATTTCTTCTGTCATCTTATTATCTAATCTAGCTGGCACAATACGATTGGTAGATGCCATTCCTTTTGACTTAGAACCTTTTGCATTTCCCAAATATTTATCTTGATAAGTTAAAAATTCTTTTGTACTTATTACTTCTTCTAAAGCACTTGTTTCTCGATATTCATAATTTCCAAGAACACTACAATTTACTTCTGTTAATTCTTCAATTGCTTTTTCTACAACAATTTTATTGTCATAACGCATTGCTTCATTAATTGCATCAATAATATGGTCATGGTCTTTCACAAATGTAATTCCTACACTACTTCCTAAGGTAGCTGGTTTTACGATAACTGGATAACCAAGTTTTTTTATATTTTTTAAAACATTATCTGTATCTTCTAAATATTCATTATCAAAAAACCATGTATAATCTACAAGTGGTAGGCCAGAATCTTTCATAATTTGTTTCATAACAACCTTATCTTGCCCCAACGCAGAACCTAATACTCCACTTCCCACATATGGAATTCCAATAGAATCTAAAAGACCTTGTAAAGTTCCATCTTCTGCATTGTTTCCATGCACAATTGGAAAAGCAATATCTAATTCAGCTACAGTCTTACGAAAAATACCTTTGGTTGTCTCCAATACATACGCACCATCTTTTTTGCATAACATAACTTGTTTTGCATATCTTTTGACAATATCCAAGTCTTTATAAACTTCAATATCCATAAGCATTTTCCCAGTATACCAAATACGGTCTTTTCCAATATAAACAGGAATAATATCATATTTATCCGAATTCATATACCCCATAGCTTGTACTGCTGAAATAATACTTACCTCATGCTCTACTGTTGCGCCTCCAAATAATACTCCTACTCTAATTTTCATACACTCAACTTCCTTCTACTTTTCATTAAATATATCTGGCAAATCATTTTCTAATAATACATAAGTTTCTTCCCCTGCTAATTGTTGCATTAATGGGAATGCTAACTTAACATCATTTAAAATATGAATATGCTCTTTTTTAAACGCTTTATTTTCAAGTCCATCTTGAATTGGTTTCGTTTGTTTTTCTCCAATCAAAATAACCTCGTCTACTACTTCTGCAATTTGTTCTCCAAATGTTTTATTATAGTGATATTCATCTGGACCCAACTCAATCATTCCAGGCGTTACAATAATTTTCTTGCCTGGCATCATTCCAAGAACTTCAACAGCCATCTTAGAGCCATCTGGATTTGAATTATAAGCATCATCTATAAGATTAATATTCCCATATTTTTTGAGTTCTAAACGATGTTCAATCGCATTTACTTTTTTTACACCTAAAAATAATTGTTCCATAGATATTCCAAGCTCTTTTCCAAGTGCAATCCCTGCTAAAATATTATAAACATTTGCTTTTCCTAATAATTTTGTTTCAAAATGATATTTTGTTTTATCACCTTTTAATATAACATCAAAACTAGTTCCTTTATAAGACAACTGAATATTTATCGCTCTAAAATCTGCTGATTCATCTTCTATACCAATCCAAACTATCTTACAATTATTTTTTAATTGATAAGATTTCTGATAAGAATCATCTGCATTTAAAATTCCAATTCCATCACTAGGAAGCGATTCTATTAACTCAAACTTTCCTTTTTGAATATTTTCTCTACTTCCAAAACTCTCTAAATGAGCAGTTCCAACTTTTGTCAGAATCCCATACTTTGGATGAACCAAATCACAAATTTCTTTGATTTCTCCTCTTTTAAAAGCACCCATTTCTGCAATAAAATAATCACTAAATTTATCCAAATAATTATTGATAGTATTAATCATTCCATACGTTGTGTTAAAATTTTTAGGAGTTGGAAAAGCATTATATTTTACATTCAAAATATCTGCTAAAATATTTTTGCTACTTGTTTTTCCATAACTTCCAGTAATTCCTATTACAGGCATTTCACTCATACTTTTTAATTTTACAATCGCTTTTCTTTTATAATAATAAAAGACATATTTTTCAATTGGCTTATTAATAATATTAGCAAGCCATACAACAAAATACTCGAAATATCCAAGAATACCCAATAATCCGAAATAAAAGTACATATTTGTTCGTCTAAAAAAGACACCAATCAATATATATATAATAAGATATAAAATAAAAATTGTATAAATTAATCTTCGAACTCGTTTTGTAACCACAAGTGGCTTCTTTGTCTGCTCTCCTCTCATACGCTGATATGTAGTAACAACAACCATGAAAGAAAAAGAAGCAAACAAAAATAATAAAATTTCTGTATCAATCATTTTTCCGAAGAAAAATAAAATATAACACACATCAAGTCCTAAAAAAACCTTTTTAGAATTTTTAAAAATCCAATCAATATATCGATTCCCATCATTGTACCAATTCTGTTGCAACATATGCAAAGCTTTTTTTGTTTTTAATAATACAACAATTAAAAATGGTATAGTTGTAAAGAAAAATGTCCAAAACATAAAAACCCTCCTATAAAAAATTACGTAATACGTGAACTGTTCCTGCTAAGTTTTCCAAATAAGCATAATGAGTACAATTAGGGAACTCTACAACGCCTGCATCTGGAATCAATTTTTCTAATTCATATGCCTGTTCAACCGGAACAGCTTCATCTAAAGCGCCCCAAACTAGCAAAGTTGGTGCTTTTATCTTACCCAATTGATTTGAAATATCTAAGTTAACATGATTAACCAGAATTTCTCTCATAATTGTACTTGCACTTTTATAATCTGTAGAACCAATGTGCTTTTTTGCAAATCCTTCCAATTTATTAATAACAGGCACTTTTTTTAAACCTTTTAATACTTTTGTTTTCACACTCAATTTTTGAATTTCTCTTTTGTAAGGGCTTCCAAATGCAACCAATTTTTGCACTCTATACTGGGTCGCATATAAAAGACTAATTTTTCCGCCAAAAGAATGTCCTAAAAGAATTGGATTTTCTACTTTTAATTCTTGTAAAAATGTATGAAGCATTTCCACATAATCATATAAACTCCATATAGTATCTGGTTCGCTACTTTCTCCAAATCCTGGCAAATCAAGAATGATAATACGACACTCTTTTTGAAATGGGTCTGCAATCATTTTCATCATTGCAATATTTTGTCCCCAACCATGCAAAAAAACAAGTGTCTTTTCTCCTTCTCCATAATCAATATAATTGATATCCATATTTGCAATTTGTTTTATCATGTTCTCACCATTTTTATTATACCATTATTTTCAATATTCACAAATAAAAATGCACTTTTTGAATAAAATAATGCATGAAACAGAACCATTAAAAAACTGAATGGTTTCATTATAAAAAAAGAGTGAGTTTTATAATTTCAGATAATGATAATTAAATATTTTTAATAATTTATAATTTCACTTTTAGTTGATTAACATATCTCCAATTGTCTCATATAAGTTTATCATAAATTCACAAATGGAAAACCAAATATCTTTTATTTTACTAGTTTTACTATGTTCATTTGAAATTGTCAAAAAAAAGTAATTTCCTTCAAAATTTTGTTCTACTTTAGCATGATACTTTTTATATTTTTGTATCATTTTTTCCAAATCATATTTTCCTTTTTCTCCATAAAAGTATAATTTTCCTCTATTAATATAAACGCTATCTTTGACAAAAGTTTTTAAATAGGGATAAATATCATTCATATTACAAAGAATATTATCAACCTTCTTTTTATGAAATTTTTTTCTTAATTTTTTGATTTGAAAGTTTTTCTTTCTCTTTGTTTTCCCTTCGTTTTCTTTTGAACTATTCGTAACTGCATTCATCAAATTACATTTATATATATTACTATTTTCCTCAATTGCTTTTAATATAGTTTCATTTTCTATTCCAATTATTAGTACATTTCCTTTTAATCGTTTCACAATATTTAAGATTTTTTTCTCTTCTTTTTTCATTTATTCACCTTCTATTAAAGTTTTAAAAGCCAAATTAGCTGCCATAATACCAGCACAACTTGGGACAAAAATACTGGAGCCGATTATATTTCCTTCTATCTTTTTAGGAACTTCTTTGCTATAAATCACTGGAACTTTTTGCCTTATATTTTCTTCTCGTACTTTCTTTCTAAGAACTTTTGCGATTGGGTCATTTTGTGTTTTCATAAGCTCTGTAATTTCAATTTTACTAGCGTCCAATCTTTTTCCTGTTCCCAAACAAGTTACAAATGGAATATTCTCTTTCAAACAGTACTTGATAAATTCAATTTTAACAGTTACTGTATCACAAGCATCAATTGCATAATCGACAGATTCTTGAAAAAGAGAAGCGATATTTTCTTGTGTTACTCTCATTTCAAAAATAGTTGTTTTTATACTTGAAATATCATCAATTCTTTCTTTCCATGCTTTTACTTTTGATTTTCCAATGTTAGATTTCGATGCAATAATTTGTCTGTTCATGTTTGTTATATCAATAGTATCATAATCCACTAAAATTAAGCGCCCAACACCACTGCGTGCTAACGCTTCTACCGCATATCCGCCTACTCCGCCAAGTCCTAAAATCAAAACCGTTTTATTTTTTAATTGTTCTACTTTTTCTCTCCCAATCAGAAGTTTTAGCCTAGACAATTCTTCCATATCCTTCACCTTTTTCATTATAGCATAAGCAATAAAAAAAGGAAACCAAATTAGGTTCCTAAGGTCCCAGCTCTGCAGGAAAAGTTATCTCTTCATCTTCACCCGTTTCATCTGGGTCTTTTTCCTCTGACTCTTCTTCATTATTTTCATTATCATCAGGGTCTTTGTTTTCGTTATCATCTGTATCTTCCGTTGGGTCAATGTATTTTAAAGTTATCGTTTCCCCTTTTAATTTTTCTAACTCCGTCCCTGCTTTTTTATCCTGAAAAATAATTTGTCCTTTTTTTGAACTATCATACTCTTTATCATTTTTTGAAACTTTTACCAAAACAATTCTAACTGTTTTATTTCTCTCTAAAAAATTAGAAAGGGTTGTTCCATTATATAATTTTCCCACAAAATTTGGAAGCACTTCATCTTCTTCTTCCTTAGAACTATTTGTTCCACCTTTTCCATCAGAAACTGTAATAGTCAATCCCACATTTTTATTAATTGCATTTAAATCCATTCCATCATGAAGACTTTGACTAATTACCTGTCCTTCATTCTGAGCAGAACTTACCACATTTACATTAATTTTTAATCCATGTTCTTTTCCATAAGCAATTGCTTTAGACTGATTATAACCAACAAAATTTGGAAGTAAGTATAAAGTAATACCTTTATAAGTTCCTTTTCCTATTACCGTTTCAACATATGGTTCATCAACATCAAATTCCATTGATTTTATCAATTTAGGGCTTTCTATTTCCAAATTAATTTTCATTGCATTCACAACATCTTTGATACTACCATCATATGGAACAAAATTATAAAGTCGCAATTTAGTTCCTGCATTTAATTTAGAATCATAATCATAAATCATAGCATCAAAGCCGCTAATATATAATCTTTGCATTCCTAATAGTTCATCTATATTACTAGTCTCTTTGCTTTTTTCAAGAATCTCTTTGGCAACATTATAGAAAGATAAAATCTCATTGGTTGTCATATTTGTTTCCATATTATTACTAAGTGTATCTAATAAATCATAAATTGTATCAATACTTCTAATTGATTTTGCTTTATTCATAAGACCTTTTACAACGAGCTGTTGATTCTGTCCACGAATAAAGTCATTAATTGTTTTACGATGACGAGAAAGCGCTAAGGCTTGTTCTCCATTTAAAGTTTGATAACCTTTATTTAAGCAAATTAAATTTCCAAAATCACGATTGCTATCCTGCTCACAGAAATCAATTGGAACATCCACATCAATTCCACCTAATGCATCAACCAACTTTACAACACCTTTGAAATTAATCTTTGCATAATAATCAATTTTAATTCCAGTAAAATTTTCAATTGTACTAATCATACAACTTTCTCCACCCCAAGCTGCATGAGTAATTTTATTTTTTCGTCCATTTAAACAAGCAATTGGTACATAAGTATCTCTTGGAATACTAACAATTGTAGTATTTAACGTAGTTGGATTAAAAGTAATTAACATAAGGGAGTCCCCATTAAAAGAGGCACCTTTTATATTTTCTTTTTCAGAATCAACTCCCATTAGTAATAAAGTAAAAGGCTTATCAATTTTACTACCACCTTTGGCAATCGTACTTTTTACATTTTTTTCATAAGATTCTAAAACTTTAGTCTCAGTTCCTATATGTTCAAAACCCTCTAATGAGTTAAACATTACAACATATCCACTTGGTAAAAAGATATAATCAATCTTTTCATCATAAAGGTCTTTCAGCATAGATACATAGTCATCATAATAAGCCACTTTATTACTAGAAATAGATTTATTTTTTTTCATCATTTCTTTTGGAATTTGATTTCCATCTACACTGCTTTCATCTTTCAACATTCCAATTTCGGAAGCACCTACATCCTCTATTTTCTCTGCCTTATTTGTATTTAAAGTTACTAAACTTGCGGAATAAGTTGTTGTCGTTGTACTAACACGTCCCAACTTTTCAATCACTAAATGAATATTTCTAGCCACAAATATTAAAAGTAAAGAATAAAGTATTATTAAGATTAAAAATAAAATTCTTCTTTTTTTCTGATGTTTTAAAACTGAATGCATCGAAAGTACAATGAGCAAGATTGCAAGTACAATTACAGCAATTGCCCCTATTAAACGTAACATATTTTCAATACCATTTAATAAAGAAATCGAATATAACATATAAAGAGATGATACAATTAAAATAATGAACAAGATATTAAATAAAATAGTCCATCCTTTATTACTCTTCATCATCCTTTGTTGCATATCATCATATCCTTTCTTTTCACACTCTATCATTATAGCTTATTATATCCAATTTCTCAATCTTTTTACTTTTTTTTCACGAGATTGACACATAGATAACAAACATATTTTCTCATTTTCTTCTTTAAACTAAAATATATAACAAATTATATTTTACTTCTTACCCATTTTTTTGTATAATGACAATGGAGGATGATAGAAGTATGAAAAAAGTATTAATTTATGGAGACTCCAATGTTTGGGGGGACAATTTTTTAACAGGAACTCGTATTCCTGACCAAAATCAATGGCCTATTATATTAGAAGGATTGCTTGGAAATCATTATAAAATATTACAAGAAGGTCTTCCAGGAAGATTAGCAGGAAATGAAGAAATAGAAAAAAAATTTAAAAATGGAAAAGAGTCATTTTTATCAACTTTTAGAACAAATGCGCCAGTAGAGCATATTATTATTATGCTTGGAACAAATGATTTACAAATAAAATATAACAAATCAACCAATCAGATTATTCAAGATTTACTTTGGTATTATCAAATTATTTTTGAAGAATTTCAAAATGAAGAAAATCAAAAAAAGTTCTTTGTGAATTGTCTAATGCCAAAATTTTTATTTGTGTTGCCAGCTAATTTTGATTATATAGAGAATGCGAAATTAATATTCAATAAAGAAAGTGAAATTAAAAGGCAGCAAATAATAAAATACTTTAAAGAAAATCAGGAAAATTTTGATATTTTAGAATTAAATAACATCCCATTATTTAATGATGGGTTGCATTTAAACTTTGAAGGCCATCAAATCTTGGCACATGAAGTAGAAAGGTTCTTCAATCATGAGTAGTAAGTTAGAAGCTTTAAAAGAATTAAAAAAGGAAATTAATTTAACCATTCAAGGATTAGAAAATTACCCAACTGATGCTCCATCATTAATTGTTGCTAATCATAATTGCCTAATGGATATTTTTTATATGCCAGCTTCAATACCAGAAGCCTCTATCAGTTTAATTAGTCCTAGACTAATATATAAACCTATAAGAGAAAGACAAAAACAAATTGAAAATTATTTGTATGCTTTACCAATTGAAGCACATGGTGGACCACTTTATACCAGATTATGTTTAGAGAATGCTGCTTCTATGCTAACACAAGGTATCAGTACTATCATTTTTCCAGAAGGAGCTTATATTCCAGAAAAGGATATAATTCATCGTGGTAGGACTGGAATGGCAAGAATTTTATTCCAATGTAGAAAAAAAGGAATAAAAGTACATTTATTACCTGCAGCAATTCAAATACAAAATCAACATCCAGATTTAGATCGCTATTTTCCTAGTAATGAAATTGTTAAAATTTCTTTATTAAAACCTATCGATTATGATTCTGAAGCAAAATTATTTCTATCTAGTAAAGATAAAAAAATAAAAAATATTGCTCTACACCAAATAACTGATAAAGCAATGCAACAAATTGCTGTACAGTTATAAAGAACTTTCAGTTTTGAATATATCCAATTAAGACCAAAAGGAAATGTTATCTTTCAAAATGGAACTACTATAGATGCCGATAAAGCAACTGAAACAAACTATTTAAGCGCTTATCAAAGGGAATTAGAGATTCAGCGGACTGAAATTCAAAAACAATTAAAACTTATTTTATAAGGAGACATTTATGTTAGAGAAAAAAATAATGGAGATAATGGATACAATAACATATGGTTTTTTAGATGAAAACCATAACAATATTATTGAAGTTGACCCTGAAAAATGGGACAACGAATTTTATGATTTTTATTATCTATTATCTCCTAGTGAACTATTAGAAAAAAAATGTGGCGTATGCTGGGACCAAGTAGAATTGGAACGATACTTATTTGAAAAAGAAAATTGGCACGTCAAAACCTTTTTCATTTGTACATATGAAAAGAATGGGCTTCCATCTCATACTTTTTTAACCTATGAAAAAAATAATATGGTTTACTGGTTCGAGCATTCTTGGGGAGTTTACAAAGGAATTCATGAATATAGTACATTAAAAGAACTTCTATTAGATGTAAAAAAGAAGTTCGTAGAAAATAATGAAGTTCCTACAATTGTGTATGAATATGAAAAACCGCCTTATCATATTTCTTGTGAAGAATTTTACGAGTTTGCTGAAAAAGGAACAATTATAAAATTAAATAAACCACTTTACTTTTATCACTTAGTAAATAAAAATATGAATACTAATATTGGTCTATTCAGCTTACAATATATGTATGACCACAAATTGTATGATTTATTTGATCAATCTGTATCTAAATATAAAGAACGAATTGTAAATGGTTGGAATAAAAAATATTTAGGACGTAATAAAAATAGTTTAACAAGAGAAGAAGTTCTAGATGCACTCACTTTATTTCGAGGTCCTTATGGAACAAAATATATTTATTTTTTCCAGTTCCCGCCTTATCAAGAGTTGGGGCTTAACATGGAAGAAGTCTTAAATGCGAAAGACATTTATCGAATTGATATTCATGACGAAACAATTCAAAAATATTTTTTAGACATTGATTACGAATATGAACAAAGTCATTCTGATCATCAAAAATTAAATAAAAGTTTTTATGAAATGGTCACAAAGCATGATTATTTTTCAGATTATGATGATAATGAAAATATGATTTTCAAACCTCTCAATCATATCGGTATTGCTTTTAAGGATAATTATTGTCCTATTTCTATATTAGAAAAAATGAATTAAGCTTATGATTTTTCATAAGCTTTTTATAATGGTTAGTTATATATTCTATAATAAAAAAGTATTTTACAAAAATCAAATCAATATATATAATAAAATTATAAAAAGGAGTGTGATTTTAATGAAAATTACAATTACAACATTAGGAAGTATTTCTCCATACTCAAAAGAAAATATGAACTGTCCTGGATTTTTAATAGAATATCAAACATATAAAATATTATTAGATTGCGGAAATGGAATTATTAGACTTCTCCACTTTCCTAGCGATTTAAATAACTTACATGTTTTTCTTACACATTTTCATAGTGACCACATTGGAGATATTGGCTCACTACAATATGCTTCTTTCTGCCATCACAATTTAGGAAATTTAAGTAAAAAAATTCAAATTTATCTGCCAGACAATGACTTCAGATTCAATAGAGCTGCTATCCTCTCAAATAAAGAGAGCTTTGCAGATTATCATTCTATACAAGAAAAACAAAGCAATCAAATTGGAGATTTCTTAATAAGTTTTGAAGACAATCATTCTCATTCAATAGAATCCTATATGATAAAATTACAAAGTCAAAATTTTAAATTGGTATATACTTCAGATATTGGAACCAGTAACATAAATGGAATTATAAATTTTGCAAAAGATTCAGATTTACTTATTTGCGAAAGTTCATTTTTAGAAGCCCATAATTCTAGTACTAAAACACATATGACAGCTTCCAAAGCTGGCGAAATTGCCAAGCTCGCACAAGTAAAACAATTACTCCTTACGCATTTCTGGCCCGAAGAAAATAAAAGTTCATATTTAAAAGAAGCTCAAGAAATATTTCCAAACACTGAAATTGCCACGGAAGGAACGCAACTCATATTTAAGAAATAACAAATATTTAAAAATGTCATCCTAATTTATATACAAAAATCAATAAATTTATTATATAATCTTGTTAGTAATATTTATAAATAAAAAGGAGATTTGCTATGAAAAGTATTGCAATATTTGGAAGTTCACGTTCTGGAAAATCTACACTTGCGAAAATGAACGCAAAAAAATATCAAAATTATCACATTATTATTGGAGATGATATTCAATGGGCATTTCAAGAAACATTAGAGAGAATAATTGCAAATAATAAATAAACTTACAAATTTAAAGTTGTAAGTTTTTCCATTTAAAGTACAAAAAGAAAATTATGACATTATTTTACTATGATAAAACTGTGTTTTCTAGATATTTAGATAACTCAATATATACTTGATTTGTTAAAATACAATCATTTAAAGCTCTATGCTTATTTCTAACCTTTAAATCAAAATAATCTATTAAGTCATCTAACTTATGATGTTTTAGTTGAGGTAATACTTTTCTAGACAATCTTAATGTATCAATATAATCATTTGCCAAATAAATTCCAAGATTTTCTTTCATACTATCATATAAAAAATTGATATCAAAATTAACATTATGACCTATTATAATATCGTCTCTTACAAAATCTTTAAATGATTGCAATACTAAAGTTAATTCTTTTCCCTCTCTTAAAATCATATCATTTGTTATTCCTGTTAATCGAGTTGTAAAATACCCCACTTCCTCATTGATTTTAATCAACTCTGAAAATTGATCAACAACTTTATGATTTTTCACTTTAATAGCACTTATCTCTAATATTTCACCACAATATGAGTCTAAGCTAGTTGTTTCGATATCCACTACTGTATAATCACTTACTTTTTCTATAAGACTTTTCCCCTTATGAATTCTTTTGTTACAATATGCCATTTCATATCTCTCCTAAACTATTTTAATTTATTTTTTCATTATGAAATACATTTAAATTTTTTATAAATATTTTTGATAGAATTTAGTGATACAAAAAAAATCACTTCTGAAACCACCAAATCATCTGATAAATAAATTATAACAAATAATGGTTTTTATCTAAAATTGTAATTAAAGACTGATTATCTTTGAAAAACAGAATCTATTTTTTATCAAATCCTCTTTGCTTTTACATATCTATTTCACCACCAAAAGTATCATAGGTAAGAGCATTATTTAATAAGTCTTTTGATATATTTTTTTCATAATATGTTTTCCAATTATTATTGAAACCACAACATATAAAATATGCAACTTTTTTTCCCTTTCAAAACTTCAATATTATCAATCAAAAATTTTTTTATTTTTCTATCTATCATTCCAATTCTAATTGGAGTGCCTATAATAATTAAATCATATTTATATTTTCTCCTTGATTTCATATATTTACAAGTTTAGAATCCTTTAGACACTATTTATCTTTTTAGAGCATTTTTCTGTTGTCCCTGTTTTAATAGCATAAATAATTAAAGTTTTCATATTTCTCTCCTATTCCACAATTATTAATACCTACCTTTATATTTTTTCTTTGCTAAATTAACTACTTTATTCACAAAAGAAGTCTTCCTCTCTGTATATAAATCTCTATTTGGCTTGCATTTATGAAAAAGTTCTAGTTTTAAATTTTCATATTCTGTCGCTTTCTGTTGATTCTCATTAAGATAATCTCTAAAATATAATTCATCACAATCTCCATATTTCTTTACATGAATATGAAACACTTTATCAGCATAGCTAGTAATTGTATATCCTTTATTAAAGGACAATTTATTGATACATTCATTCATCAATAAATAACCATTATGAAGCAATATATCTTTTATAATATCTTTATCATCAAAATTTATTTCTATTAAAATATCAACAATTGGTTTGGTTTTTATGTTTTTAATAGAAGTACTCCCTATGTGACTTATTCGCTCTATATAACTACCTAATAAGAATTTTAATTTTTTTTCTTCTGCAAAATAAATATTACTAAAATTATCAGTATTATCTACAAATTTCATGGGAAACAACTCCCATAATTTTTCTAAATCCATATCTTTAAATGCCATAAACTTACCTCCTTTCAATCACTTATTGAAACCTTACTTTGAATAATTTAATTATACTGCTTTTTCTACAATTTCAATAGCAATTTAAAAAAAAAAATTTCAAAATTTTATTGGATTCTGATTTTTTTATAATCTCTATGATTTTTTTTAATATATAGTATAATACTACTAAATTACTTATGCTCATAGGAGGTTTTATGAATATAAAAGTATTGATTGACTTTGAAATTTTGGGAAACTATAAAGCCAATAAAAAGCAATTTGAAAACAATATAGAAATGCTAAAAAAATTAATTATGATATACCCAATTGATTTATTTATTTCATCAAAAAATCTTGATTTCTTTTATTCTTGGAAGATTCATAATAAAAATATCAAAGTTTTTATAGAAGAAGAATTAAACGATAAAGAAAATTTAATATCCGAAATTAGTAAAAATCATGAATGGATATTATATTTTAAAAATGGAACTAAAGCTGTGAAATATAACAACAATATTATATACAGCCCTATCAACTTAAAAGGAAATATAAGCCAATTCAAAGATATCAGTTTTACTGAACATGCCAAACATAAAAAATATTATCATGATTTTTCAAATTATTATATGTATACATTAGCTAATGATACAGAAAAAGAAGGACAATTTTTAATAAAATCTTTCAAAAAATATTTAAACAAAAGTACTGGCAAAGTTTTAGATTGCTGTTGTGGCGTTGGAAGACATTCTTATATAATGGCAAAAAACGGATTTAAGGTTACAGGTATTGATATTTCTAGTGACCAAATTGAAAATGCAAAAAAAATTCATCCTCACCGCAACATTGATTATAAAATTATGGACATTAGAAATTTTCAAGTTAAAGATAATAACTTTGATATGTCATATTGCATGTGGACAACTTATAATTATTTATCATTAGATAGGGATTTAAAAAAATTTATAATTTCAAATTATATTCATCAAAAAAAGGGAGCTATACTGATTTTAGACAGTAAAAATATTCCTAAATTAGAACCACATAGATTATATAACCGCTATACAAAAAAAGAGAATTTTAATATGGAGATTTTAATTAATAAATATGTTTTTAACAATATTCAGAATTCACAATATTTTCTTTTTATAAATGATAATGGCATCAAAAAGTTTTTCTTCGATGATGAATTTGTAAGATTTTATACAATAGAAGAATTGAAAAATATTATATCAGGATATTATGAATTAATTGATATATATGGTGATTTTGATATGAATGAATATAATGTAAAAAGTAGTAATAGATTTATCACAATATTAAGAAGAATATAAAAAAGCCAAAATTACATCTATAAATTTTCAAAAAATATCATCCTTCCTTTAGAATGATTTCTTTGTAACAACAAAAAAAACAATTCAATCGAATTGATTTCTATATATCAATGTCCGAAAAGTTCGAACAGATTCGTCAATGGAGCGAATCACATACAAGTTACGAACTTGGTTCTCTTTCTATAAATATTATATATGAATTGTTATTAAATTTCAATGGGAGTATATGAAAATTAAGTTAAATATTGTATAATAATTAAAAATAACTTGAAAAAATTTTTATAAAAATTATGGAGGCAAGGATGAATTATAAAAAGGAATATAAGAAATATTTAACATCATCAGTATTAGATACTGCTAACAATAGAATTGCAAGTGCTTCCTTTATTTCTGCATTTGCTATATATTTAGGCTTGTCTGATTTAGCATTAGGAATATATGCAGTTTTAGATACAATGACTAATGTAATTCAAGTTTTTGCTGCACCATTATTTTCTAAAATTGGACAATCTAAAAAAATTGTATTAATTAATTATTCAATATATAGAATTTCTTCAGTTTCTATGGCATTTATACCATTTCTATCAAGCAATATAAGCATTAGAACAGCATTATTTTTTGTATTGGCAACAATCTATGCAATTACTGGCGAAATGGGTTATATAACTTTTGTTAATTGGAGAATGACTTTAATAAAAAAGGAGGATAGAACAACTTTTGCTGCCAAAAGAAACTTTTTAAAGAATACTGTTGTTTTGGCATTTAGTTTAATTATGGGAGTTGTTCTTGATAAATTTACAACATCTGGATATGAATTATATGGATTTATGATATTATTTGCAATAGTATTTTTAATTGCATTTATAGATATTACAATTAGAATAAAGACATATAAGCCAGAAGTGATTCAAGAAAAAATTAGCATCAAAGATAATATCATTATACCAGCAAAAGACCCTAAATTTAGAAGTGTACTCATAACAGGTGGTTTAAATAGATTTGCATATGGTATAGGTACGATGTATCTTAATGTTTTCTTGCTAAGATACTTAAATATTGGCTACCTATACTACAGCATATTAAATATATTAGTAAATTTATCAGAAGCCTTTTCAAGTAAATTTTGGGGTAATAAATTAAAAGATAGAAATTGGTCTAAAGTTATATTGCCAATGTGTGCAATATTTATGATTACATTTATAATACTATTGTTATTTAATAATAATCAATTAATATATTTATTGCCTATAATATATATTTTTATAGGCTTTGGAAATGCTTCCTATGAGATGTATGATCATATAGCAATATATGAAAGTTCAAAAGAGAAATTACAAACTTCATACGTAACATTTGAAAGATTTATTGAAGGAATAGTTACTATGTTATTACCATTATTATCATATACAATTTTTAAAGAAAGTGATAATGCAATAAAATTAACATTTGTAATTGCTATAGTTAGCTATTCCATATTATTTATATATTATAAATTTAAAAAAATAAAACTAGGTGATTAAATGAAACAAAACTATGATTTATTAAGGTCAAAAGATATTATTGCTATATTAGATGGGGATACTCAAATAGAAGAATTAGATGGTTTACGAATTGCTATGCCATATTTAAGTGGACCAATGCTTTGTGAACTATCACAAAAGTTTGGATACTATCAAGAATATTATTGGGGGAATGGGTCTAAACCTAATTTAAGCAGATGGCAATACATGGATAATATTTTGGAGTACGTTATTAAAGAGAATAAAGTGAATCAACTATTATCGTATATGATGGATAAAGAAAGATTTTCTGATAATTTAAGAAAACTAAATAACGTTAGTGATATAGAAAAAAAGTATAAATATATAATTCAAAAAGTTTTAGAACAAATAAATTCTATATTGTACTTTGGTGGACATGAATTAGTTGTAATTAATAATCAATATATAGTTAAAAGTGTTGATGAAAAGATTAATATTGATGTTCCAAATATAAATATTGTTGATAGAGATTACATTAAAAATTTATCTGAACGTGCAATGAAAGATATTGATGAAGGAAACTTAGATAGTGCCATTACAAAATCTAGAACGATCTTAGAAGAAACTTTTTGTTATGCTATTGAATTAAAAGGCAAAGAGCCTTCTGATAGCGGGGATATTGGAAAATTGTATAAACAAGTAAAAGATTTATATGATATGCATGCTAATAAAGACATGGATAAAAGAATTAATAAACTATTATCTGGGCTTGAAAATATTGTTCAATCAATTGCGGAGATGAGAAACAATGGAAGTGATTCACATGGTCTTGGAATTAAACGAATAAATATTTCAGATTATCATGCCAGACTAGCAGTTAATTCTTCCACAATTATGGCTGATTTTATTCTGTCTGTATCTCAAAATTCAAAATAATCTTTTTAGTCAAGGGTATGGGAAATCCCATAATAGAAAACGTGCGGGAGTAGGTTTTCAGTGCTGGCTGGGACATAAATTTTAACTTGTACTTACACATATTTAGGTCGAATTTTAAAGGACTGCTTGTTTTGCAGTCCTATTTTCATACATAAATTAGTTCTTTTAAGATAATTTCTTCTGACATATTTTTATAATTATTCATTAATTTTACCCATTCAAGTTGGTTATCCATTTTATTTTTTTCAGATAGTAATTTATCAGAATTTTTGTATTGCTCCATTAAAGTATTTAATCTATTTTCTGCTTCAATACTAACTGAAACAAGAT
>JAAWNF010000019.1 GCA_022798795.1 Bacilli bacterium | reverse complement strand
AACGCGAACAACACTAACAATGGGGTGCGCCCAGCCCTTTAAGCATGTAATGAGATGTTATGATTAAGGTTATAATAGAGAATTTTAAAGGACATCGTTTATCCTTGGATTTTATCCAGAAAATAGTATATATATAAAATAAGATACGTCTTATTTTTAATCAGTATATAAATAAAAATTTAATTTTAACAATATAGGGTAAATGTGAGCAAAAGGACGTTACACTCCTTGGAGCGGCAACACGAATAACGTGTGGTATGTGCATACGAGCGGGAATGTCAACAATAACAACGCGAACTGGACTACTCCTGGGGTGCGCCCAGCCCTTTAGTTAAGTAATTTAATGCAATGGCTAAAGTTGTAATAAAAATTTTAAAGGATAATGTTTATTTTTAATTGTATTTATAGAATAATATACATAGAAATAAAATCTTTTTCTTGTAAGATAAAGTGTGAAACAGATGTAAATATGGGTTAAATGTAAGTAAAATAAAGGACATTAAACTCCTTGGAGCGGCAGCGCGTATAACGTGTGGTATGTGCATACGAGCGGGTTTGTCAACTATAACTACGCGTACTGGACTACTCCTGGGGTGCGCCCAATCCTTTAAATTTTTGAAAATAAAAATATAGAATATATGCTTAAATAATAGTTATTATAGAATTATGAAAGAGCTTGAATGTAATAAGGATATATATTTATAAATTTTTAAATAAGGCAAGTCTAAAATAATGGGTAAATGTAATAAAAAAGTAGCACTCCTCATAGCAGCAACACGAATAACGTGTGGGCTGTGTGGACGAGCGGGAATGTCACGAATACCAACGCGAACAACACTACTCCTGGGGTGCGCCCAATCCTTTAATAAAAAGGGTAAATGTATAAAGATTAATTTGAGACTCCTCATAGCGACAACACGAATAACGTGTGGATTGTGAATACGAGCGGGAATGTCAGCTGGACCAACGCGAACAACACTAACAATGGGGTGCGCCCAGCCCTTTAAGCATGTAATGAGATGTTATGATTAAGGTTATAATAGAGAATTTTAAAGGACATCATTTATCCTTGGATTTTATCCAGAAGAAAGTATATATAGAAAGTAAAATACGTTTTACTTTCAGGAGGTATATAATGAGTTTAAAAACTAGATATGATTTTATAAAGAGAAAACACAAAGATTATTTGGTATTATTTAATGAAAACAATCGCTATTTTTCTTGTGAGCAAGATAAGGAATTATTAAAAGATATAAAGTTTTGGAATAATTTGAAAGATTTAGAGAAAAGAAAAATTAGTTATATGGTGTTTACGAATGTAGTAAGAGTTAGAAAATTTGATTCCAAAGAGAATAATTATGTAAGATATTGCAAAATGTTAAAAGCCAAAAAAATTATTGCAAAGCTAATAGAACGTTGACAGTAGATTAAAAAAACTATATACTAAAGATAGTAATAAATAGCAAGCAGTACTTTTTTTATGAGTACTGTTTTTTTAAGTAGGTGATATTTTGAGTAAACTATATACAAGGTATTTAGAATTAAAAAGAGAAGACCCAAATAAAATGTATTTAATAAAGGCAGGATTATTTTATATTTTTATTGGAGAGGATGCAATTACAATGAGTAATATGACAAAACTAAAATGTGTTCCTCTTAATGATAGAGTTATGAAATGTGGTTTTCCTGAAAGTGCAAAAATAAAGTATTTAAGAAGATTAAAAGAAAACGGAAAAGAAGTAGAAGTGATAGATTTAAAAGATGATAAAAAATTAGACCCAACATTTGTATCACAACTTGATTGTTTGCTCGCTTTAGAATCTTTAGACCTTAATACGATTACACCTATTCAAGCCATTGAATATTTATCTAGTATTCAACGTGAGTTGTTAAGAATAAAGAGTGAGGAAGAAAAAGAAAAAGTTTTTTGACAAATTTTACCAAATTTGTTTACAAATAATTATTTTTGTGTATAATAATAAAGCATGGTAGAGGCCTCTGTAGGAGGCGGACTATAATAAAGATGAGGTATAAAAAAATACTTCTTTTTTTGTACTAGTTTTATTATTTATTAATTTATAGTATAATATAATGGGGATGGTAAAATGAATAAAAAAATTGTCGTATTAGGTGGAGGAACAGGAATGTCTACCTTATTACGTGGATTAAAACAATATCCAATCGATATTACAGCGATTGTTTCAGTTTGTGATGATGGTAGAAGTACTGGACGACTTAGGGAAGAATTTAATACTCCAGCAGTAGGAGATATTAGACAGGTATTAGTAGCACTTTCAGAAACAGAACCGCTTTTTCAGCAATTGTTAAATTATCGCTTTGATACAACTAGTGATTTAAATGGGCACGCTTTAGGAAATCTTTTATTGACAGCAATGCAAGAAGTTGCAGGAAATATGTCAGATGGAATAGAATCTATTGGTAAAGTGTTGAATCTGAAAGGAAAAGTTTTGCCTTTAACGGAAGAAAATGTTACCTTAGTTGGTAGAATGGCAGATGGTAGTATTATAGAGGGAGAACATCATATTACAGAGTCTGTGCATTCTATAAAAGAAGTTTATTATATGAAAGAACCAAAAGTTTGTCCAAAGGCATTAAAGGCAGTAAAAGATGCTGACTTGATTATATTAAGTATGGGAAGTTTGTTTACAAGTATAATTCCTAATTTAATTTGTGCGGAAATGATAGAAGCATTAGCAAAAACGAAAGCAAAAATTATGTATGTTTGCAATATGATGACCCAGCCAGGGGAAACAGATGAGTTTAAAGCAAGCGACCATGTGAAATTATTAAACCAATATTTGAAAAAGAGACGAGTAGATGTTTTAATTGCTAATAATGGCGAAATTGAAGAGGATTTATGTAGAAAATATGAAACAATGGAACAAAAAGACCCTGTTTTATTTGATGAACAGGAGTTGGAAAAATTAGAACTTGAAATAATAGCTCAAGATTTTACGAGTATTGACGGAGAATATTTGAGACATAATGTGAACCGTTTAGCATTTCATATTTTTGCATATCTAATGAATGTATAATGTCATTTACAAGCATTGTAAAAAATGAAGTAAGTAAGTTAGACACAATTGAAACAGAAAATATAGCAGAGCTTTCTGCGCTCATAAGAAATATTGGAAATTATAAAGAGGCAACTATTAAAGTAATTACGGAAAATTCTAGTGTAGCAAGAAGAATCTTTGGGCTTTTAAAAGATACTTATACTATTACTCCAAAAATAACAGTAAGAAAAGGATATAATTATAATAAGAATTTAGTTTATATGTTAGAGTGGACATATAAAAAATCTTTGATTTTGTGGGATTTAAGTTTATTAGAGGAAGAAAATTATTTAGATGTGCCAAAAGAATATATTATTGCAGATAGTGATTTAAAAAGAGCGTATTTGAGAGGTCTCTTTCTTGCTATTGGAAGTATTAATGACCCTAAGAAGTCAAGATATCATTTAGAATTTTTGGTAGACAATGAAAATTATGCAAGGTTTATTTGCAATATTTTAAATGAATTTTTTTTGAATGCAAAGTATATTAGACGTGATAGTAAATTTATGGTTTATTTAAAAGAAGCAGAGAAAATTGGAGATTTTTTAAGGATTATCAATGCTTCAAATGCCGTTTTATATTATGAGGATATTCGAATTTATAGAGACCATAAAAATATGACGAATAGACTTAATAATTGTGAGCAAGCAAATGTTGATAAAATGATTATGGCAGCAGCTATTCAAGTGAAAGAAATTAATCGTTTAGAGGAAGCTGGGGTTTTTAATTTATTGGATGATAAAGTAAAAGAAGTGGCAAAATATCGAAAAAAATATCCAGAAGCCTCTTTGCAAGAGTTAAGTGAAATAATTAGTATAGAAACTGAAAGTCCAATAACAAAATCAGGCTTGCATCATCGCTTAAAAAAAATTCATGATATGTGTTTAAAAATACAAGAGAAATAAGGAATCCTTATTTTCTTTTTGTTTTTTTAAAGACATACAACTTAATTTATAGTATAATATTTGTTAAGAAGAAGAGGTGATTTATGATAGATGTTTTTCACACTTTAACGAAAGCAATAAAAAAATATGAAAAAATATATATTATGACACATAAAAATCCTGATTTGGATGGATTAGGTGCTTCAATTTGTTTATATAAAATTGTAACATCTTTTAATAAGGAATGCTATGTCATTGATACTGAAGAGCCAAAAGATAGTTCCATAGAGAAAATGTATCAATTATTAAACGAAAATCAGCTTGAAATAAAGACAAAAAAAGAATCTAAAGCAATAAGAGATTTGAACGAAAATACGTTACTTATTATATTAGATGTTCATAAACCAGAAATGGTAGAGGCCAAAAAATTATTGGAAAAAAGTTCACATGTAATAGTTTTAGACCACCATATTAAAGGGACAAGTTATATTAAAGGAACTGAATTTTCCTATATTAATTCTAGTATTTCTAGCATAACAGAATTTATGGTTTATTATTTAAAATATCTAAATAAGAGTGTTGATTCTGTGATTGCAACAATTATGATAATAGGAATAGAAATAGATACTAATAATTATAAATTAAAAACAACTGAAAAGACTTATGAAGCAGCAGCACTCTTAACTTCAATGGGAGCTGATTCTATTTTAAAACAAGAGTTATTAAAAGAGAATAAAGAAGCTTATTTAAAAAGAAGTTATTTTGTGAATAAAAGTGAAATGATGAATGAAAATATGGCTTTATGTATTATGGATGATTCTATTTGTGTTCCAAAAGATTTAGCTGAAATAGCAGAACAATTATTGCAGTTTGATAAAGTAGAAGCTTCTTTTGCGATTGGGAATTTAGGAAAAAATATAGTAGGAGTAAGTGCTAGGTCTTTAGGAAATGTAAATGTAGAGGAAATTATGAGTGTTTTAGGTGGAGGCGGACATTTAACAGATGCCGCAGCTCAGTTGTCTAATATAACAATAGAAGAAGTAAAAAAACAAATTACAGAAATTGTGAATCAGAGGTGAAAAGATGAAAGTTATATTTTTGAAAGACGTAAAAGGACAAGGAAAAAAAGGAGAAATCAAAGAAGTAAAAGATGGATATGGAATGAATTTTTTGATTAAAAATGGATATGCAGTTCAAGCAACAAATACTGGAGTAAATCGATTGAAGAAAGAACAAGCAGAAGCTGAATTGCAAGAAAACTTAAAAATTAAAGATTGTGAGCAGTTGAAAAATCAATTGGAAAAGATAACTATAGAAATTCCTGTAAAAACTGGGGAACAAGAACGCGTATTTGGAAGTGTGAGCTCAAAGCAAATTGTTTCAGAATTAAAAAAACTAGGTTATGAAATAGATAAAAAAGGAATTGAAATAGAGAATGGACTAACGAGCTTAGGAGTTCATCAAATAAAAGTAATATTGCATAAAAAAGTAATTGCAACTGTAAAAATCAAACTAGTGAAACAGAAATAAGGTGAAAAAATGGCAGAGAGAGTAATGCCCCATAATTTGGATGCAGAACAATCTGTATTAGGTTCAATGTTTTTATCAAAATATGCACTACAAAAAGGGGTAGAGAGTTTAAATAAAGAATTATTTTATTTGGATGCTCATGCCAAAATCTTTGTTGTATTAAGTGATTTATTAGAGCGAAATGTGCCAGTTGATTTAACAATTGTAACAGATGAATTATCAAATCGAGGATGGCTAAAACAAATTGGTGATGTTGATTATCTAATGGAAATTATAAATAGTGTTCCGACTGCTGTTAATGTGGATGAATATATTAAAATTGTTAGCGAGAAAGCAATTTTAAGAAGACTTATAGAAGAAGCAACAAATATTGTAACAGATGGTTATAATGCAAAAGAAGAATTAAGTGAAATCCTAGATAATGCCGAGAAAAAAATATTGAGTGTTGTGAAAACAAGAAAGGGTTCAGAATTTAGAACACTTCAAGATGTATTATTTAAAACCCAAGCTGATTTAGAAAAATTGGCACAAAGTAGAGGAGAAGTAACAGGATTAGCAACTGGATATTATGAATTAGATAAAGTGACAAGTGGGTTACATCCTAATGAATTAATTATTATTGCAGCACGTCCTGCAATGGGAAAAACAGCTCTAGCAGTAAATTTAGCAGTTAATATAGCACAACAGAATAATAAAAGTGTTGCGTTGTTTAATATGGAAATGGGAGCAGAACAACTTGCAATGAGAATGCTTTCGTCAGCAGGACAAATAGATGGTTATAAACTAAGAAATGGAAGGCTTGAACATAATGATTGGAAAAGAGTTAATGAGGCCATTAGCCGTTTGTCAGAAACTCAGATTTTTATCGATGATACTCCAGGAATGACAATTGGAGAGATACGTGCTAAATGTAGGAGACTGGCGAGTTCAGAAAATGGATTAGGCATTGTAATTATTGACTATTTACAATTGATTAGTGGTTCTGCAAAGTATGCAGGAAACCGTCAACAAGAAGTATCTGAGATTTCTCGTTCATTGAAAACGCTGGCAATGGAATTGGAAATCCCAGTAATTGCTTTAGCACAGCTTTCACGTAGTGTGGAAGGAAGAGATGATAAAAGACCTTTATTGAGTGATTTAAGGGAATCAGGTTCAATCGAACAGGATGCAGATATTGTAGCGTTTTTATATCGTGATGATTATTATACAAAACAAGTTTCCATTGATGAAAATACTAGTAAAAGTGAATTTATAATAGCAAAACATCGTAATGGTCCGACAACGACTATAGACCTCATTTTTAGAAGAAACACTAGTACATTTGTGAATATGACGAATAGAGAAGAAGAGTAGGTGAATGTGTGAAAAAATTTGGAATTTTGATGACATGTCTTTTAATAGGCGGGTCCATTTTTTTGCTTGGTTTTAATTATAAAAGTTTGAGTGAGCCAAATGCATTTTATCAAGTTTATCTTGATGATAAAGTAATTGGGGTTATTAAATCAAAAAAGTCATTAGAGCGTTATATCAACCAAGAAGGTAGCCAAATAAAAAGAAAATATGGTGTAAAGACAGTTTATGCACCAGAGGGATTAGAAATAAAAAAGATAACAACATATGATAAAAAAGTAGATTCTGTAAGAAGTATTTATAATAAAATAAAAGAGGCAAGGCCTTTTACTATAAAAGGATATCAAGTAACAATTAGACAAACTGTAGCCTCTGCGGAAAAAGAGAATGAAACAGAGGAAAAAATTAATAAATATTATGTATTAAGTGAAGAAATATTTCGACAAGCAGCAGAAGCAACTGTAAAAATATTTGTAGGCGAGGAACAATATGAAGCTTATAAAAATAATTTACAAACACCGATAGATACAACAGGAAATATTATTACTGATGTATATATAGATGGAGATAAAACAATAAAAGAGACAAAAATCCCAGTAACAGAAGAAATATATACTTCATCAGAAGACTTAACACATGATTTGGTATTTGGGAAAAATAGTTCTACAAATAAATATATTGTTCAAGTAGGAGATACTATTGAAAAGATTGCTTTTAATAATCAGATTAGTGTAGGTGAATTTTTGATTTCAAATCCAGAATTTACGAGTGAGCATAGTTTGTTATATCCAAACCAAGAAGTTGTAATTAGTATTACTGACCCACAGCTTAGTGTTGTTAAAATAGTTTATTCAGTAGAAGACCATGAAAGTAATTATGAACAAGAAATCGTAAAAGATGATGATATGATGCTTGGTGAAGAATATGTAGAAACAAAGGGAGAAAAAGGATTAGATAGAGTTTCACAAAATATGAAATATGTAAATGGTGAAATTAGTTATATTGAACCAAAAGGAAAAGAAATGTTGAAAGCACCAGTTAATGAGGTGATTAGAAGAGGAACTCATTATATTCCAAATGTAGGAGTTTTAACTTCATGGTATTGGCCAACACAAAGTGGATGGACAATAACGTCATATTATGCATGGAGAATAAATCCGATTAATGGAAAACGTGAATTACATGATGCAATTGATATTGCTGGAACTGGTTATGGTTCACCAATTTTTGCGGCAAATAATGGAACTGTAGAAGTTGCTTCCTATACTGATATAAATGGTAATTATGTCATTATCAATCATAATAATGGATATTATACTTATTATGGTCATATGTCTAGAATGAATGTCCAAAAGGGTCAAACTGTTGCACGTGGTTCTACAATTGGGTTTGTAGGAGATACTGGTTGGGCAACAGGTCCACACGTTCACTATGGTATTTGGTATGGATTCCCATATCGAAGTGGCAGTAGGTCTCAAAATCCTCTTAATTTTTATTAATGAAAGTTTGTGTTTTAGCAAGTGGTTCAAAAGGAAATTGTACCTATATTGAAACAAAGAAAGCAAAATTTCTAATAGATATAGGTACAACCTCTTTATATGCTGAAAGGAAATTGAAGGAAATTGGAGTAGACCCAAAAGATATTGATGGAATTTTAATTACTCATACTCATACAGACCATATAAGTGGAATTAGAGTTTTTATAAAAAAATATAAAACCAAATTATATTTGACATCAGGCATTTATAAGGAATTAATGACAATGTTCCCAATTTTAGAGTATCAAATAATAAATGATGACTTTATTTTAAATGATGTCCATGTGGAAATATTTAAAACATCACATGACGCAGCTGATTCAAATGGTTATATCATATCATGTGATAAAGTATCTGCTGTTTATATTACTGACACTGGATATATTAATATTAAAAATCATAATAAATTAAAAAATAAAGAATTATATATCATTGAAAGTAATCATGATGTAGAAATGTTGATGAATGGTAGTTATCCTTATAACGTAAAACAAAGAATATTAGGAGATGTTGGTCATTTATCCAATAAAGATTGCTCCAATTATATCATAAAATTTATGGGTGAAAAAACGAAAAATATTGTTTTGATTCATTTGAGTGAAGAAAATAATACACCTGAAAAAGCATTAGAAATGTTAGATAATACGTTATTGAAACAGAATAAAAAAGTAGAACATATTTATATAGCAAAACAAAGTGAAAGAACGGATTTGATAGAAGTATGATAAAAATATTGTGTGTCGGGAAATTAAAAGAACAATATTGGAAAGATGCTTTAATGGAGTATCAGAAAAGATTATTAAAGTATACAAAATTTTCTATCATTGAAGTTTCTGATGAAACAGGGAATCATATTCCAACAATATTGGAACAAGAAAAAGTGTTATTAATGAAACATATTGATTCTAAAGACTATGTAGTTGCAATGGCAATAGAGGGAAAGGAAATATCTTCAATAGAGTTAAGTAAAATGATAGATACAATTGTTGTTTCGTATTCTAACATTGTATTTGTAATAGGTGGTTCTTATGGGTTACATCAGGATATTAAAAATAGAGCAAATTGTTTATTATCTTTTTCTAAATTAACTTTTCCTCATCAAATGTTTAGAATTTTATTGTTAGAACAATTATATAGAAGCTATAAAATAATAAATCATGAAAATTATCATAAATAATGAATAAAATATAAAAAAATCGTCCACAAAAAAATAGAGGGGACGATTTTTTATGAAAAATACAGTAGCTTTCATTATTATAATCTTACTTTTTTATATTATAGTAGGACATGTAAGTGCTGAAAAATTAATACCAGATGATGCAATAAGATTGAGAGTGCTTGCCAATAGTAATAGTGAATATGACCAATTGATAAAAGGGAAAGTTAGAGATTTGGTACAAAAAGAAATGTATACTCTATTAAAAGATACAAAAGGAAGTAAAGAAGCTAGAGAAAAAATCATATTAGAACTTCCAAATATTGAAAAAAAAGTAAAACAATTATTAACAATTGAAAAATATCCATTAACTTATCAAGTCCATTTTGGACAAAATTATTTTCCTGAAAAGCAATATAAAGGTGTTACATACAATGCTGGTATGTATGAATCTTTGTTGATTACATTAGGAAAAGGAGAAGGAGATAATTGGTGGTGTGTATTATTTCCTCCTCTTTGTATTATTGAGGCAGAAGAAAGTACTGAAGTAGAGTATAAATCTTTTGTAGCTGAAATGATAGAAAAGTTCATGTAAAATAGTGTTCATTGTAGATATGAACACTATTTTTTAATTCTATATAGTTTTTTTAAAATTGGAAGAAATATTTCAATTGGATAATAAAGATATTTTTTTATAGGTAAATCATATTCACCAGCAAATTCCATGACGATAGAACTGAATTTTGACTTATATATTGTTAAATGGTCATTTAAATTACCATCAACTCCACCTAAATTGCAATAAGTACAATGATGCTCATTTGAATATTTACAAATATCATAAACTAAACCTAAAGATACTTCGAGTTTATTAAATAATAAAATATTTCCTGCATATAAATATTCAGATACACGAATTCCTTCTTTATTCGTTGGCATAATAACCAAAGCGGCTGAAAGTGTTAATATATGGTTTCCTTCTTTTATTAAATTTTCTACTTTTTTGATTTCTTCTTCTTTTCCGTTGTTTTTACTTAAAAAATCTAGATATTTTTTTAAATCTAGTTTTCCAAAAAATAGAACAGCTTTCTCTTGATAATTTGTCATTATATTTTTAAAATATTCTTTATTTCTTAGATGAATTCCCTGACGTTTTTCTGTAGCATTTAAAACTGCTATGAATTCATCTAATTGGTTAATATTTGTTGTATGTTCAAAAAATACTCCTCTATTTGTATGATAATCTCCAAGGTGGCTACGGATTCTTTTTTTATATGAATTTTTAATTTCGTCATGTGTATATGATTCTAAATTTTTATTTACTAGAGGAATCATCATATGGTATCTTGGTTGAAAAGTTTTATTGATGGATTTAGGAAATCCTTTATGTTTATAATGTAGGGATAATAAATTTTGATGAAATTCTTGACTATTTTTAGAAAACATAACTGGAACTTCTACTGATTGATGTTTTTCAAACTCTATAATACTTGTTTCATGGAAACAAAAGTTAGGGTCAATTTTTATCATATAGCAGTGCTCTTTTTTTGCTAGTTGTTTGATTCCTTTTGTAAATTCTTGTAAAATTATTTTATTAGAAAAATCAATTACATATCCTCTAGGAACATATCCCATAGCAATTCCATTTGTTAATTTTTTGATGAGTAATAATGCAACAGCAACTAACTTTTTATTTTGGTATAATCCTAGACGAAATGATTTCCAATCTGTTTTTACATTTGCCCAATTAGAATTTTGCATAAAAGAAACAATTTCTGTTTTCTCTATAAAATTTTGATATTCTTCTTTTTTGACATTTTCCTCAAATACAAATTGTTTCATTATCGGGCACCCTTTCTAAAATTTTTTAGAGAAGACAAAAGTTTATGTAAATAATAATGTTTGGTAATAGGAAGTTCAAAACCACCAATTAGTTCGATTACTTTTCCATTAAATCCTCTTTTAAAATCATATACTCCATAATCTTTATGCGTTTTATCTTTGAACTCGGTAATTCCATAAAAATTATATCGTTTATATTTATTGGTAGTAGCATAGTTTATCATTTCATATTGAATTTTATATTGTGCATTGAAGTTCATATATTTTTTATAATTTCCACTATATAAATAAACAACTTCATTTCCATAAAGAATAAACATTCCGCCAGATAATACCAAAGTATTACCAACTTCTTCTTGAATTTCAAATGCTTCTTTTAATTTTTTCTCAATTCTCTTTAAAGACTTTTCATATTCCATTTTTCTTTTTTCATTAGTTCGTTCGTATTTTGATTTTTCCAGCTTATTTAAAATGATGTTCTGTTCCTCTGTTAATGAGTTTATATAATCACTTAAAGAGAGTTCTGCAATTAAAAATTTAATTTGTCCAAGAGGCTTAAATAATTGAAACATTTTTTGATAATAGCATAAAGGTTTATCTTCAAAATTTTTTCGTTCACTTGTTTCCTCTGTCAAATTTTTAAAAGTAGGCAAATCATTATACTCTAATTCGTGAACCTTAATATCTGATTTTAAAACTTTATTTAATACATTTTTAGTGCTTGCACGGAAATCTTTTTTTAATTCATCAAATGTTTTTCCATTTATATCAAGAACAAACATCCATTTTGTTTGTTCAGAAGGGATTTGAATAAAACCAATTTCTTTTAAAGTTGTAATTGTACTTAGATGATTGAATCCTGTTTTAACAACATTTCCATCTAAGTCTCTTTCAACAGATTCCCAATATGGGTCCATTTTAAATACATATCCCTGATGATTTTTGACGAATGTTTTGAGTTCCATAAAAAAGATTTTTAATAATTCTTCATTTTCATAATCTATTAAAATTCCTCTTGGTGCATAAAAAATTTTTTTTCCTAGAAAATTTCCATTGGAAAGTATCATACTAGCAGCTATAATTTGATTTTCTTTTTTTAATCCAACATAGTAGCTTTTCCATCCAAATTGTTCTCTTAATTTTGCAATTTCGGGAGTCTGCAAGAAAGATTTTAAAGGATGAGCATCCAAAAAACTTCTAAATTCTTGTTCTGACAATTCATATAGTTTCATAATTTCACACTCTTTCTATTATTAGTATAAACGGAAATAAGTAGATAGTCAATTCAAGAAAATATAGTTTTTTTGACAAAATGCTGTTATAATAAAGGCAGGTGAGAGAAAATGGAAAAGATTTATATCCCTGGAATGTCAGTAACAAGAGAAGAATTACAAAAAATAACAGATTTGTTTAGAAGTCAAAAAATGCCAGTTGTACCTTTCACAAATGAGTATTTGTTTCTTTCTAAAATGAGTAAAAATAACATAAGAAAGCTTATTATGGAAAGAATAGATTTTATCTGTCATCGTCATGACGGAGTACATTTAATATGTCATTCTATGGGCTGTAATCTAGGAGTGATTGCGAGTAGTCATCCATGTGTTGAATCTTTGACTTTAATTTCTCCTGAATTTGGTAGTACAACAAGATTAGAAAAAAAGGAAATTTTAGAAAGAACTTCACAAAAGTATCAACAGGAACAGATAGAAACATTTCCAACAAGAAGTTTAGGAGAGCAATTATTATTAGTTGGTTTATTTTTGCGTTCTAGAAGCTGGGCTTTAAAAGAACTTTCGCATATTGATGTTCCAATTCGCGTTTATTATTCTGAAGGAGACCCTTTTGTGTCTAGAGAAGAAATAAGAAAAATAGGTGATTTTACAACTAAAAAAATTATGGTAGAAACTTCTAACCACAATCCCCTTCTTAGTGAAAAAGGACCTGAACTTGTAAAGATGATAAAACGATATTATGGAGAATAGAAAGGAATAAAAAATGAAAATAGCAATAGCAACAGACCACCATGGTGTGGAAATAAAAGAACAATTAATAAAACTTTTACAAGAAGAAAAGATGGAAGTTTTAGATTTTGGAACAAATGGAATAGAAATGGTTGATTATCCTATATTTGCGTTTCATGTAGGAGAAGCAGTAGCATCAAATTTTGTTGATTATGGTATTTTACTTTGTGGAACAGGAATAGGGATGAGTATTGCTTGTAATAAAGTGAAGGGCGTGCGGTGTGCGAAAGTAAATACTTTAGAAGAAGCGAGGCTTTCTAGGGAACATAATAATGCAAATGTATTGGCTTTGAGTTCTAAATTGTCTATTTCTGAAATGAAAGAAATAATTCATACATTTTTGAATACTTCTTTTCTAGAAGACAGACATCTGAGACGCATCAATCAAATTCAGAATTATGAGGAACATTATGACGACTAAGACAATTTTGTATATTATAATTGTTCCTTTATCCATTTGGGGTATTGATTGCTTAGATATCAATAGGTTTTTGAAAAAGAATCGATATTATCAAGCAAGGTTATTTTATTTTATGTTGAGTATGGGGTTATCTTACTTGGTTGTAAATTTTTTGTATGATTTTTTTACATATTCAAAATTTTTATAGGAGGAAATATTTATGGACGAAAAATTAAATAGCATATTACAAACACTTATGAAGAATGGTTCTACTTTTGATAGGGAAGAAATGAAGAGAGTGACAGAAGAAGTAAAACAAGTGATAAAAAAAGATTATAGTATTCATGATACTTTAGAAGTTGTAACAAAAGACTTAATAGAAAATTCAAGTGAGTTTATTCATTTGACAAATCGTGTTATAAGTGGTCTTTCTAGTTGTATTTATCTACCAAATTCGGACGGAACATATTCTATAACTGTATTTGGAGGTACTACAAATTATGATGGGCAAGTAGAAGTAGATGAAAAAACTATTTTTGATTTGGCATCTATTACAAAACTATATACGTTTATTTTAACACTTTCTTTTATGGAGAAAGGATTTCTAAGAAGGGAAGATAAGATTAAAGATTTAGATTCTCGATTTGAATCACTTGGAGATTATACAGTGGAACATGTTTTAAAAATGTCTGGAACAATTAAAACAGATGGACGAGTAACTGATGGAAAAACAGAAGAGGAAGCTTTAAAAATTTTAGAAACCGTTTATGTTTCGGATTCTGATTTTTCTTATAACAATTATACAGATTTCGGATTTATTGTGTTATCTAAGGTACTAGAAAAAGTAGTAAGTGAAAAATTAGGAAAGTCTATGACATTTGAAGAAATTATGAATGAATATTTATTGGTTCCTTGGGGATTAACAGATACTGTTTTTCATCCTGACAAAGCAAAATATCAAATTTCAGGAAACGGAAATCAAGAAGGTTTGGTACATGACCCAAAAGCTCGTTTGTTAGGAGGTGCTGTTGGCTCAGCTGGCTTATTCGCTACATCAAGCGCTTTAAAACGCTTAGCAGATAATCTTTTTAAAGTTCAAAATGTAAATTATACAAGCTTAGCTGGAACCATTATTTATCCAAATTCTAAGCAAAGTCATAAAGGATATGCGGGAATTTATCAGAAACATCCACTAGGATTAGATAAAACTTTTGTTCCTAATGAGTATGCGACAGGAAGCTTTGCTCATCAAGGGTTTACTGGTTCTGTAGCTATTTTTGATTCTGCAAATAGGATTCATAATTCAATATTAGTAAGTTCAATTGGAGATGGAGAACTAAAAAAGCCAGATGGTTTTATTGATGCTTTAACAGTATATCAAATGATGTTAACAAAAATAACATTAAAAGCTTATTTATTGAATCGTTATTATGAAATGGTTCATCAAAATGAAAATGTAGAGATAAAGGGAAAAGCAAAATAGTCCTTTTTCCGATTTATGAAATAGAGATTTTTCTATTTCTTTTTTTGACAAATATTTTAAAAAATTTGTATATACTAAAAGAAAATGTATGATAATAAAATAAGTACAAAGGAATGATACTATGGACTTGAAAAAAATAATTGTTATTACTCTTTTGTTACTATTTTTGCCATATTTAGTTTTAACTATATTTTTAAAAGAAACTGAAAATAATTTATTTTTTGAATATGGCAAAAACACTTATGTGAAAGTCAAGCGAGAAAAAAAGAACATTGTAGAAGAAGTGCCATTGGAAGAATATGTAATGGGAGTATTATCTGGAGAGATGCCTATTAGTTTTGAAGAAGAAGCATTAAAAGCTCAAGCAGTAGCGGCTAGGACTTATGTATTAAAGAAAATGGAAGCGAATAATGAATATGATGTTGTAGATACCGTTAGCAATCAAGTTTTTTTGAATGAAGAAGAACGTAAAGAAAAGTGGAAAGATAAATTTGAAGAGCGAAATAATAAGATAAAGAAAGTAGTGAATGAAACAAAGGGAGAATATGTTTCTTATGATGGACAAGTAATAGAAGCTTTCTTTTTTTCAACATCTGTAGGTGTAACAGAAAATAGTGGTGAAGTTTTTTCTAAGCAATTACCATATTTAGTAAGTGTAGATTCAAAATGGGATGAAAAAGTCTCTCCTGTATTCCAAGTAGAGTATCATTTTGATTTGAAAGAGTTTTATCAAAAATTAGGATTACCATATCAAGAACAATTAAATATAAAAATTTTAAATTCTACTTCTAGTGGAAGAGTGAAGAGATTAGAAATTAATGGAATAGAAATGGAAGCAAGTAACGTTTTTTCCAAGTTAAATTTAAAGTCTACTTTTTTTACCATAGAACAAGTGGGAGCCACTGTGTATATTGTGACAAAGGGATATGGACATGGAGTAGGTATGAGTCAATATGGTGCAAATGGAATGGCGAAAGAAGGGTATCGATATGAAGAAATATTAAAACATTATTATCAAGGAACAATAATTAAAAATTTAAAAAAATAGTATAAAAATTTTCATTTTTGCTCACACTTAAAATAGAGGTGAAAAAATGACAAATAGAAGATTAAAGAAGCCAGTATTATATGGAATGTATATTTCTGCTGTATTTCTTATATTAGGTACAATTTTTTTAATAGAAGGGACATTGTCAAAAGATTCATTTAAAGAAGAAGAGAAAGATAGGCCAACTTATGTTTCTGATACTATTTTTAGTGAAGATATTCCAGTTGTTGGAAATGAGACAAAAATCATCAGACCATATACAGATACAGAGATTAAAGTTGTAAAGAATTATTATGATTATCAAGGAGAAGTAAATACACAAATTAATTCTATTCTTTATCATGAAAATACATATCTTCAGAATAGTGGTGTAAGCTATGGTGGAAAAGAAAATTTTGATGTTGTAGCTATATTAGATGGAACTGTGTCTAATGTTAAGGAAGATGCATTACTTGGAAATATTATAGAGATAGAGCATAGTAATGAAATGATTAGTATTTATAGTAGTTTGAGCGAAGTAAATGTAAAAAAAGGTGATATTATTAAACAAGGTGTAGTGTTAGGGAAAAGTGGGACAAATAATATTGCTAAAGATTTAGGTAGTCACTTAGATTTAGAACTTATTATTAAAGGTCAAACTGTAAACCCTGAAAATTACTATGATAAATCTATTAGTGAAATATAAGGGCTATTTGCTCTTTTTTCGGTATAAAAGCTTACTTACTTTATATACTTAAAGTAAGAGGTGTTAGGATTGTGTACAAAGAAGAGCGTATTAAAAGAGAAGCTTCTTATATATTAGAAACCAAAGAGACAGTCAGAGAAATAGCAAAAAAATTTAAAGTTTCAAAAAGTACAGTACATAAAGATTTACATGAACGTTTAAAATTAGTTGATTTTGATTTATATCAAGAGGTAGATGCAATATTAAAATATCATAAAGAAATACGTCATTTAAGGGGCGGGGAATCGACAAGGCAAAAATATTTAAAAGAAATAAATAAATAATAGAAAAGAGGGGTCGAAATGTTTGCAAAAGATATTGGAATTGACTTGGGAACAGCAAATGTCTTAATTTATATTAAAGGTCAAGGAATTGTTTTAAACGAACCAAGTGTTGTTGCAATTGATTCAGAAACAAAAAAGCCACTTGCAGTTGGAAAAGAAGCAAGAGAGATGTTAGGGAGAACTCCAGGAAGGGTAAAAGCAATTCGTCCAATGAAAGATGGAGTTATTGCAGATTTTGAAATTACCGAGATTATGCTAGACCATTTTATAAAGAAAATAAATGGGAGAAGTCTTTTATCTAGACCAAGAATTTTGATATGCTGTCCATCTAATATAACCCAAGTAGAAAAAAATGCAATAAAAGAAGCAGCAGAAAGAACGGGTGCGAAAAAGGTATTTTTAGAAGAAGAACCAAAAGTAGCAGCAGTAGGAGCAGGTATGGATATTTCAAAACCAAGTGGGAATATGGTCATTGATATTGGAGGAGGAACTACTGATATTGCAGTTTTATCATTAGGTGGAATTGTCAATAGTTCTTCTATTAAGGTAGCAGGAAATGTATTTGATAATGATATTATGAAATATATTAAAGATAAGTATAAACTGTTAATTGGAGATTGTACAGCAGAAGAAATTAAAATAACAGTAGGAACTGTCTTTCCTGAGCATAAAAAAGAAAAAATGGAAGTTCGAGGAAGAGATTTGGTAACAGGTCTTCCACATACAATCACAATTTCTTCTGAAGAAATAGAAGAGGCATTAAAAGAAAGTGTTTATATTATTGTTCACACTGCAAAAAATGTTTTAGAACAAACCCCACCAGAACTTGCAGCAGATATTATTGATAAAGGGATTATTATTACTGGAGGAGGCGCATTAATTGATGGATTTGATGAGTTACTATCTCATGAGTTAAAGGTTCCTGTTTTTATAGCAGAAAGTCCATTGACATGTGTTGTGGAAGGCACTGGAATGTTATTAGACAATATTCATTTGATAGACCGTTAAATATTGTACTCAAAAAAGGTTTTTGATATGATTAAATCAATCTGCTATTCATGTCGATTTTATGGTAGGAACAGAAGATTTAACAATTACAGGAGAAACAGAAAATAATAAAAAAGTATTAGTCATGAAAAATGGAAATATTGTGTTATGAAAATATTAGAAACATAGACTTTCTAATGTTTTTTTGATACAATAATTTTGGTGATAACTATGAGTAAAGAATTGCTTATGAGGATTTTATTAATGGTGTTTATAACATTTTTATTTGCAGTGTTTGTAACTCCATTTGTAAAAAAAATTGCTTTACATATTGGAGCAGTAGATTTACCAAATGATAGAAAGGTTCATAAAAAACCAATGCCACGATTAGGTGGTCTTGCTATTTATTTTGGTTTTTTATTAGGATATATGTTATTTGGTACTCATAGTGAAACAATGAATTCTATTTTGATAGGAAGTTTTATTATTGTATTAACGGGAGTGACAGATGATGTAAAGCCATTAAAAGCTTCTTATAAATTTATAGGTCAATTAGTAGCATCATGTATTATTGTTTTTTATGGTAATATTTTATTGAAAGATATTAGTGCATTTGGATTGTATTTTGATTTTGGAACTCTTGCATATCCCATTACAATTTTCTTTATTTTAGGTTGTATTAATTGTATGAATTTAATTGATGGATTAGATGGATTAGCATCTGGTATTAGTTCTATTTATTTTTTAACAATTGGAATTATAGCAACAATGCAAGGAAAAAATGGTTTAGATTTTGTTTTAACTTTTATTATGCTAGGTTCCACTTTGGGTTTTTTGGTTCATAATTTTAATCCAGCTAGTATTTTTATGGGTGATAGTGGTTCTATGTTTTTGGGTTTTATCATTGCTATTATAGCATTGTTAGGATTTAAAAATGTGACAATGACATCTTTGATTATTCCATTGCTTATTTTAGCCATTCCTATTCTAGATACTATTTTTGCGATTATAAGAAGAACTTTAAAAGGAGAAAGTATCTCAACGCCAGATAGGTTTCATATTCATCATCAACTTTTGAATCATAATTTTTCTCAAAGAGCAACCGTTTTAATGATTTATGGCATTAATTTATTGTTTGCTGCTGCTTCAATTGTATATGTGTTAAAAGACCAAATGTTAGGATATATTATTTATGGTATTTTACTTATCATTGTAATATTATTTGTGGTTAAAACAAACATTGTATTTGATGGAGAAGAGATAAAAAAGAAAATATTTAGAAAAACGAACAGAAATAAGAAATAAATTTTATTTGTATGCGGAAAAGAAAATATTGCTTTATAGATGTTCTTTTTTGGATAAAATGAAAAAAAATAGACACACTATAAATGGTGATATCATGAACTTTAATATGGATTTTAAGGCAATCGAAGTATTAGATGTAGTTGTAAGAAGTTTATTATCTTTAGTAACTTTATTTTTGGTTACAAAGATGTTAGGAAAGAAACAAGTTTCCCAACTTAGTTTATTTGATTATGTCATAGGAATTTCTATTGGAAATTTTGCTGCCGAAATGTCTATTAACTTAGAAACAAATTATATTAATGGAACAGTAGCAGTTATTATTTTTGGACTTGTTGCTTATACAGTTTCAATTCTTTCCATGAAAAGTATTCTTCTAAGACGCTTTTTTATGGGAGTTCCAACTATCTTGATAGAACATGGGAAGCTACTAGTGGATGGACTAAAAAAAGTAAAATTTGATATTAATGAGCTTTTGGAAGAATGTAGAATTAATGGTTATTTTGATATTAGTGAAATAGAGTATGCAATTATGGAAACAAATGGAACTGTTAGTATTTTACCAAAGGGAGAATATAAGCCTGTCACGATGAAAGACATGAATTTAAAAGCTGGAAAACAGGGTTTATGTGCGAATGTTATCATAGATGGAAAAGTTATGAAAAATAATTTAGATAATATTCATAAAGATGAAAATTGGCTTAGAAAAGAATTAAAAGTAAAAGGGTATAAAGAACTAGATAATATTATTCTTGCTACAGTTGATATGAATGAAAAAGTAGTAGTATATGAAAAAAACAAAGGATTAAATCCTACAGATGTATTAGAATAGTTGACAGAATTATACTTTACTTATTTGATAAAAAATGGACTTTAGTCTTTTTTTTTGCTATGATAAATTAGGTGATAATATGAATAGGCATTTTTGTGCTTCCGTGTTTGTAGTAGACCCTACAACAAAACAATTATTGTTGGTATTTCATAAAAAATTTCATAAATGGGTTCAACCAGGAGGACATATTGAGGATAATGAAACTCCAGAAGAGACGGCAATGAGAGAAGTATATGAAGAAACAGGATTAAAAATAAAATTATTAGGTCAAAGATTTCCAAGAGAAGATGATTTCATTCGACCTTTAGGAATTCAATGCAATCGTAATTTGAAGGGAGATATGCATATTGATATTACTTATGCAGCTGTACCTTTGCGAGAGCAAGAAGTAACTTTAAATAGGGAAGAAAGTTTAGGAATTGGCTGGTTTACGAGAGAACAATTAGAAGCTTTAGATGTGTTTCCTGATATCAAAATTACGATGGATTATATTTTAGAACATTATATAAAATAGGTGAGTGTATGAATTTATTAGAATTTTGGTTAAATGTATTGTTCCCAATCTTATCATTATTGATTACTGTCTTTGCAACCGTTTATACAGTAAGTAATCGAATTAAATATGAAAATATGGAGAAACATAGACCATATTTGGTGTTGAGTAAAATAGAATCTTTGGAAAAGTTAGATTTGTATGCTTATTATTTGATTGCATTAGGGAGAAATTATCGGGAATTAAATCAATATATTGATATTGAGCAAATTGATAAACTAGAAAATGAAAGTACGTTAGATATGAATTTGGTGATTCACAATATAGGTTATGGAGTAGCAACTAATATTAAATTTTACAATTTACTAGTTGGAAATCAAATTCATGGTTCACAACAAAGTAATAAAGAAAGAAATCAAAAATTGTTTACTACTTTTGACATTGCTTCTGGAGAAGAAAAAAGAATGCAAACTAAATTAATTAATCATATCATGGAAGAAGATGGAATTGTAACAGAAGACCATTTAAGGATTTTATGCGTTTATCAAGATTTAAATAAAAACGTTTATGATTTTATTATTAGTATTAATGTAAAGCAAAATGGTTTTTATGATTTTTTCGCATATCAACCTTCATCTAATAGCTATAAAAGGTGGATTAGACAAAATAAGAAGCAATTAAAAAAAATATATAAGGATTATAATTCATAAAATCCAGAGTTTTATAAACGACTCTGGATTTCTTTTTTTAATGTATGTTTTATTTTATTTTTAATTTTTCTTTTTGTTTTCTTTGAAGCAAGGAAGTATATTATAATAAGAGCAATGATACCAAGTCCCATAAACCAATAATTTATTTTTGACTCTGGAGCATTTCCCCATATTCCTAGTTTGTCTTTTTGAGCCATTTTTTCGTGGTCTTGAAGTAATGGTGTATATTTATAATCTCCATATAAATATGCAACTTCGGCGTATCCTTTTTTGATAAGGTTATCTTGTAATAGCTCATTATCAATAAATACCCAAACTAGATGTCTATCATATTTGTCAGTTTTATTACTATTATTATCATATTCTAATTCTATATTTTTTGCATTTTTTAAGCTATTACATGTAAAATCACTAGCTTCTTTTCCCCAAGGTTCCTCTCCTTTTTTGGGATGTTTGGTTTCTGGTGTATCGATTGCTAAAAAACGAGCTGTAATGATTTTATTATTTAATTCAAATTTGGCAGTATCGCCATCTACACATTTGGAAAATGTTACTGGTATTTTCTCATTTGCTTTTATGTTAGGAATAAATAGAAAGAAGCAGAAAATGATAAGTGAAATTTTATTTATTTTCATTAAAAATCACCTTAGCGTTTACTAATTTTTTAAACTTTTTAATTTTAATTCTATTATGAATGCTGTCAAATAAGAATATGTAACAGGCTTCCCAAATTCCTACCCATCCTACAATTAAAGCAATTTCAGATATTAATTCATGGATAGAGGTAAAAGAGGAAAGAAGAATAAATATAGTACCAATTAAGAATAGAAAAACTGCTCTAATATAGGTAAATTTCATTTCTAAATAATTTTCTTTGATATCTTCTCCCAAATTAGAACGCAAAATTTCTATAAAATCATTTTTTTCTGGTTTGGAAAATGGGTGTGGGCTATTTACTTTTATTTCAATCGTATGATTTAATGGAATTCCTTTGCTTTCATCCAATATATATGAAAGTAATTCAGCATTTAATTTATGATTGTTATAAGGGCTTGTATAATCATCTTTATCTTCTATATGGATTGTTATTGTATTTTTCATTTTATACCTCCTATTTTTTATTATTGTATC
>JAAWNF010000018.1 GCA_022798795.1 Bacilli bacterium | reverse complement strand
AATAATACTTAAAAATAAAACAATTGTTACTTTTTCTTTCATATTTTCACCTAAAATCTAAAATACAAAAATGGATTAAAAGAACTATCTATTAAAAAGGCAGTTACAATCAGTAAAAGTGCAACATAATAAAATGGTTCTATTCCATTTAAGAATAGATTCAATCCTTTCCTTTGTTTTAATTTATGAAACATATTGGTTAATATCGGAGTAGAAGCAATGAGTGCAATTACTAGAATTACAATATAACTTCTTATATAATAACCAGTTTCTTCTGTTAAAAGTGGCAAGCCTCCTAATCCAAACATGTTTTTAAAAAATGATATCCCATCATTGATTGAATTTACATTAAAAATAACAAAACTAATAAGTATGAAAAATACAGTATAGAAATGACCAAATATTCTATGTTTTTCTAAAAACTTTCCATATATTTTCTTTTCTAAAACCAAAAGTATCGCAAAATAAATTCCCCATATGATAAAATTCCAAGCTGCTCCATGCCAGAACCCAGTTAAAAACCACACTACAAGAATATTTCGAATCCACTTTCCATTCGAAACACGATTTCCACCTAATGGAATATAAACATAATCACGAAACCAGCTAGATAAAGAAATATGCCAACGTCTCCAAAAATCGGTTACTGATTTGGCTATCAAAGGATAGTTAAAATTCTCTAAAAAATGAAATCCAAACATATTTCCTAATCCAATTGCCATATCACTATATCCAGAAAAGTCAAAATAAATTTGTAAAGTATAAGAAAGCGCAATGACCCAAAAACCAATCATACTAGCTTCATTTGCTTCTAGTAAAATAACACTAAATTCTCCTATCACATTGGCTAATAATACCTTTTTTGCTAAACCAATTACAAATCTTCGAATACCTCTTTCAAAATTAGTCATGGTATGTTTTCTAGATTGTAATTCCTCTGCTACATCTTTATATCGAACAATTGGACCTGCTACTAGTTGTGGAAACAAGCATACATAGGTCGCAAAATCCAAAAAATTTTTATTTGCTTTCACAGTCCCTCTATAAACATCAACTACATAGCTTAATGTTTGAAATGTAAAAAAGCTAATTCCTATTGGCATTACTACTTTTAATAAACCAAATTCGGTTTGAAATATTGTATTCATATTGTCAATAAAAAAATCTACATATTTAAAATACCCCAATAATCCTAAGTTCATAGCTACGGTTATAACTAGAATAACTTTCTTATGATTGCTTTTTTCTACTACAATTCCTAATAGATAATTCATAAAACAAGAAAGTAATAAAACCCATATATGTAACTGTTCTCCATAAAAGTAAAAGAATAAACTAGAAATGAGTAATACTATATTTTTCCACTTATTTGGAACTATAAAATAACAAAATAATAAAAGTGGTAAAAAGTAATATAAAAATGAAATACTTGAAAATAACATAAGATACCCCTTTCAAGAAAAGCCTTCTTTTTAGAAGGCTTATTTTCCTAGTTCTTTAAAACTTTCACTTAATTTTTTTGCATAATCATTATTCATAATTAACACAATGACATCGCCAATGTTATCTACAATAACATTTTCATCTTCTACCCCAACACAAATCCATTTTCTTGGGTCTACTTTTTCTTTAATATCTTTTTTTGCTTGTTCTATATCAGCACCTTTATTCATACGAACTAATACAATTGAATGTGCTGTTGAACCAACCATAGATTCAGATGCCAAAGCTTCTTTATAATCTAATTCTTTTACTCCTAAATAGTAAGATAAATTTTCTTCAGTAACTTCTTTATCTTCTAAAAACATAAAGTCTTCTTCTTCGTTAATACCAGCACCTTTATATAGTTCTCTCATTAATTCTGATAAAGTTCCTTCTAAGTTTTTTTCTTTTTTCTCTCCACATCCAGTAATAGATAACATCATAACAAATGCCATCATTACTACTACAATTTTAGATAATTTTTTCATATTTTCCTCCCAATATTTTATCTTTTTATTTTTGATACAAGAAGTAAGAGTTTTCTTTTTTTACAATAATCGTATCTTTTTCTTCCCCCTGATAAATGATTACTTTTTTATTGTTATCATATACTGTATCTAAATATTTTCCCCCTGCTTTATTCTTCAAAACCCCTATTTCTTTATAACAGATATCTTGATAACAAAACTCATTTGATTCTTCCATTGCTGTTCTTGGACCTATAGAAGTCGGATTAATTCCCACATCTTTTTTTTCAAAGCCATTTACAATTAAGAAACAGAAAACAAAACAAAGCGATACCATTCCTAACTTCCAAACATAATTGATAGAATATTTTGTTTTGGTTTTTTTAGAAAGAATATTTTCTAACATCTTATCTTTTTTATTCTTACTAGGCTCCACCTTATTTAAAGTTTGAATAAACATTTTATTCTTCATATTTTTCCCCCTCTAAGAGTTCACGCAAGTAACTTCTCCCCCTATGCAGATAAGACCTTACAGTTGCTTCTTTCATATGTAGAATATTTGCTATCTCACTAGTATGATATCCCTCATAATAATAACAATACAAAACAGTTTTATATTTTTTAGGAAGGCTTAGTAAGGTTTCTAAGGTTTCATCTTTCTTTTCATGAGTAGCAATATCAAATTCACCTACTGTGACTTTTTGTTTCCACCACTGTTTGACATTGTTTTTGCACATATTACTAGCAGTTACAATAAGCCATGCTTTTCTATGATTTTCATCTTTAAATAAAGGCCATGTAGTAAATAGTTTTAGAAAAACGTTTTGGACTACATCTTCTGTATCAGAATGATTTTTAAAATATAGAAAGCAAATTCGGTAAACCATATCTACATATTTTTGGTAAATTAAAATAAACTCTTCTTCTCTTTGTACCAAAGAGGCATGCATACATTCACTCCTCTCACATATAAAACAATTGAATATTCAAAAATGTTGCATGAAAAAGAAAAAAATTATTCATTTTTTTCATCTAATACACTTTCATAAATTTCAATTAGTTTTTTTCCTATTAATTTTAAATCTCTTTCTTTTGCTACTTCGTATCCTGCTTCTACCAAAGATGGAAGTTTTCCTTCTAATATTCCTCGTATTTTTTCTTCAAATTCATCAATATCTTTCGCTTTATAAACATTTTTTCCATCTTCTAACCATTCAGAAAATACAGGAATATCCCTGATTAAAGATGGAATCTTAGCTGCACAAGCTTCAATGATAGGAATACCTTCTGTTTCTTCTAAAGTTGGAAATAGATACAAATCAGCACCAGATAAAGCATCTCTTATCATCGTAGACTCTACATATCCTGCAAAGTGTAAATTTGGCAATTGTGTATTGACTGCCTCTCTAATTTTTAAAGGACTTGCGGATAAGGGACTATATCCAAACCAAATAAATTTATATTCAGGAAGTCGTTTTGCCAATTCTACAAAATCCAAGATTCCTTTTCGTTCTATGTAAAGACCAATACCTACAATCACCTTTTCATGTTCTTGGTATCCATAGAATTCTCTAAAAGCTTGTCCTTTTTTATTATCATGTTCAAAAAAACTCACATCAATTCCGTTTGATAACGCAACAATTGGCGCATCTATGGTTCCATAACTTTCTAACAAGCGTTTAGAATAAGGGGTTGGAGTAATAATTTTATCTCCTAAATTATAACATTTGGTAATCCACCATTTAAAAATAGGTGCCATTTGATTTGAAAAAAGAAATGAATTTTTAAAATCTTCTTCTGTTGAATGGGCATGATAAACCACTTTTTTTCCTGCGTCTTTTGCTTTTTTGGCAAGTGCAAAAGAGTTTGGACCATAAAAATTAATATGTACAATATCATAAGTATCATTTGGGTCTGTTGTATGGTCAATATGGTTTTCTTCTAAAGCTTTTAATTGATGTTTAATCGCCTTTCCTAATCCAGATTTTTCTATTTGTTTTAATCCCTCTGTATAAAGTAATACTTTCATAGAGACCTCCCTTTTATCTAATATAAGGATAACACAAACTTGTTATCGTTGCAAGGAACTTATCGATTCCTTACTTCTTCTTTTAAAAGTTCTAATTGCTTTTTAAATGCAGATGGCAAAGCATAATCTTTTAACAAAGTAGTTACTGAAATCCAATCATTCTTATCTTCTATTTCTTCAATATATACAATGTAATTCGTCATTTGCCATATTTTATGAGTAAAAATATGTTTTGATGATTCCATCTCTAAAATTCTTAAAACGGTATATCCTTTTTCTTTTAAATATTTTAAAGCTTCTTCGACATTTAATTTTTGATTGACATTTGGAAATTCATATAAAGAAGCAAGTAATCCTTTGCTTGGTCTTTTATGAATAGCCACTTTGTTATAGTTTAGCAAAATAAAAACAGTATACTTTTCTATCTCTTTTTCTTTTTTCAACTCCTTTACAGGAAGTTCTAACATAGTCCCTTTTTTAAAAGATTCACATAATTCTTTTAAAGGACAGATTTCACAATGTGGTTCTCCATTTGGAATACAGATGGTTGCCCCTAATTCCATCAATGCTTGATTAAAGATACCTGGATGTTCTGGCATAATCTCTGTTAATTCTTGAAACAACTCTTTTTTCGTAGATAGTTTACTAATATTTCTATAAGAATTTTGAACTCGCATCATTACCCGAAAAACATTTCCATCTATTGCTGGAGTCTTTTCATGAAAAGCAATGGAAGCAATTGCTCCTGCTGTATAAGCTCCTATTCCAGGTAATTGAATCATTTCTGCATAAGTACTTGGCATATTCCCATAATGCCCTTCCATAATTTTAATCGCTGCCTTTTTTAAATTTTTAGCTCTTGAATAATATCCTAATCCTTCCCACAATTTTAATAGCTTTTCCTCTTCCACATTTGCAAGTGCTTCCACATTTGGAAGTTCTTTCATAAATCGTTCATAATAGACTTTTACAGCTTCTACTCTAGTTTGTTGAAGCATAATTTCAGATATCCAAATATGATAAGGGATGGTATCTTTTCTCCATGGCAAATCTCTTTTATTGCTATCATACCAATGACATAATGGTTTTACGATTCTTCGCATTCTTCTACCTCGATGGTGCTGCTATTTTTAGTCGCACTCATTTTTTCATACCAAAATAATTTCTTAGTAAATAAGGTAATTAAAAAGTGGAAAAACATAATACATGAAAAAAATAAAAATCCTAATACAACTATCCAAAATACGAGTTTTAAATGCCTTGATAAATGATTCAATAAAGAAACAAAGAAAATAAAATAATAAGGAGCTGGTAATAAAAATAAATACAAAATTCCATATCGAATAAAATACTGATACCAACACGGAACTTCATCATTTATGGTTACTATTTTAATATTCATCCATTTTTTTCCACAAGTATAACCTTTTCTAACAGTAGGAACAATCATAAAAATCACAATAACTGAAAATACATATTGCAAAAAGATATTTTCTACACCTAACATAACAAATAAAGTCGTCAATAAACTCACTAAAAATAGGTCTATCCAAACTGCCATACCACGCCTTAAAACGGAAATTCTTTTCCCCTTGATATAAGAAAGTGTATCTAGTTTTTCTCTGTTTGGCAAAAAATGACTAAAGATTGGAGTAATGGCATATCCTATAATCCCACCTAAAGTATTTAAAAATAAGTCATCAACGTCAAATAATCTATAAGGTCTTGGATAAATACCATATAATCCTGAAAGTTGCGTAAGTTCAAAAAAGAGTGTTAATAAAAAGGTACAGAAAAAAGTTTTTTTAAAAGAACAATTGAAATAATATCTTAAATAGATTCCAAATGGAAGTGTCAATAAAATATTATAAAAAGCTTGATAAAAATAAGGTTCTTTTAAAACTTCCAAATATGTACTAGGGTCATCCCATATAAAACTGCTTTTTAAAACAAAGTCTCTAATAAATGCAAATGGTACTAATTGAACCCATTCTGTAGTCATATTTCGAACACTTTCTATAGAAGGAAGTGGCAAAATGACTAAGAAATAAATACAAGTAAGATATAAAATAAAGGAATATATAATGGTAACTCTGAAAAATAAAACAGAACCATATTTGTGATATTGATGAAAGATATAAGGAAGTGTAAAAAGAAAGGCTATGAATGGGAATGTAAGAAATGCAAACCGTATTGGTTCTATATATGCTGACATTTTATACCTCCTTTGTTACATTTATTATAACATAGAATAAAGCAAAGATTTATTACTGTTTTGTAAGAATTTAGAAACTATCAAAGTCCAAGAATATACGTATGAATAAAAGAAAACAAACAGGTTGTTTTAAAAAAATTGAAAACAACATCAAAATAGTACAGACAATCTTTTCTTGTTCTTTTGAAAACTTATTCATTGTAAGTGCTAAAACAAAGGAACAGGTAGAAAGTGCTATTCCAATTGGAGCTTCAAAAAAATTCATACTAATTTGGCTAAAATAAGTTGCAAAAGCAATGATTCCTATCATAACATATAACCATCTAGAAAAATTCATTTCACAAATATATTTTTCCTTCTTAGAAAAAAAGCTTATGATTATTAATAATAGTAAACATATATAAACCATCCAAAGAGAGTATTCATTCCGATAAATCAACATAAAAAATAAAATTACAAATTCAAAAAATAATAATATTATATAATACCAATTAGAAATAATTTTGTTGTATTTTCTTCGAAAAAATATTTTTGTTGGTTCTACAAATAACCAAAGAACACTAAAAATTGTCCATAATGAATTCCCCTCTTTATAAGGAAGTATAAATCCTAATATAGAGCTACCAAGCAGAATGAAAGCACTTAAAATAATGCCAAATAAATGCATATTAATCACCCTATTCATTATATCACACTAGCAATTTCCAATAAAATCAGTTATAATAAAATTATATAAGGAGGTCACAATATGAAAGAACACTTCAAAAAACATGAAATTGCTTATCTCATTATATTTAGTGCCTGTTGTCTTATTTTATCTACTATTTTTATTTATTTAGGAACAGAAGCAAAAAAGAAAAACCGTTATACCAAAGAAGAAGCAATTGGAATTATGAAATTAAAAGCAGACCAACTTACCAGATTAATTGAAATTGGTTCATCAGATGACACTTGTAAAGAAAGTGAAGCTATTACTTTAACAAATAAAGAAATGGAAACATATGGATTTGATAAAAAACTTTATAAAAAAGTAGTTTACACATTAAAGTGTGATGACAAAAAACAAATTGTTTCAATTTCAATTACAGGAAAAGGTAGTCTCAGTGGATACCAACTCAAAAACTATATTAGTAATCAAGTAAAAAAATAAAATGATATATATACATCAAAAAAGTCTTTAGAAGTTTCTAAAGGCTTTTCTTTATGAAATAAGAAAATATTAACTTTCTTTTATAAATCCCTGATTTCGCAAAAAGTCTATAGTAGTATCTTTCTTATTATACCCTTCTTGCTCCCCTATATTATCCCCATTTTCAAGTATTAACATAAGTGGAGTACCAAAAGATTCTCGGTCTTTAAAATAAGATAAAGAACTCATTAAATCATAACTCTCTCGTTTGGTCCAATCTGTTAAATTTACAAAATAAATAGTAATATTATACTCTTTTGCTATATCATTAATAATTGGTTTAAATGATGTACAGGCTCCACATCCTGTCTGCCCAATTACAATAATCGATTTCTCTTTTGATTCATAAATTTCCTGATACTCATCATAATCAATAAAAGTTAAATTTTGATATTCATCTGTATTATTACTAGAAGAATCCTTTGAGGCCTCTAAACTAGATATATATTCTTCATTCTCATCTATAATTCCTTTTTTTTGAAGAGTTGAAAATAGCCCTGACTCTGATAAATAGCCTTGTACTTCATCATATTTTTCCCCATTTTCTATAAATGCCATATATGGAGTTCCAATATTATCCAAAGTTTTTCCTACTTTTTCTAATACACTTTCCAAAGTATTTGTATTCATTGTTGCTGCATCAATATAATAATAAGTAAAATCATATGCCTCACTCAAATATTTCATATATGGAGTAAATTCACTACACACTCCACAACTAGAACTACCTATAAATAAAACTTTTTTTCCGTCTCCTTCAAAAGCCTTTTCATAATCTGTTGTATATTTCCCACTATAAGTTACATTTCCAGTATTTTCATCATTATAATCTTCTTGTCTGCCAGAATCTTTTTGCAGTAATCCAATTAATATTAATAAGAATAATGAGCCCATTATTATTGCTATAGCAATTACAACTTTTTTATTTTCATTCATTTCTACACCTTCTTTATTTCATATAGATTATATACTGACTTTCTTTCTTCTGTCAATTCAATTCACAAAAAACTCAGTCAAAAAAATAAAAAAATATGATATACTATAAAAAAGGAGGTATTTTAAAATGGCAAAATTTTGTGAAAATTGTGGAGCTGAACTAAAAGAAAATAGCGAAGTATGTTTAGAATGTGGAAAATATACTTCTAAAAAAGGAAATAGTGGAGATTCCAATGAAAATAATAAATTAGCTCTTTCTGGTTTCATTGTTTCAATGGTTTCCTTACTTATTAACTTTGCTGGACTTGTAGGTCTAGTAGGCGCTATTTTGTCTGGAATTGGGCTTGCTCAAGTAAGCAAGGGCAATGGAAAAGGAAAAGGCTTAGCAATTGCAGGTTTAGTTGTTGGTATCTTTAGTATACTATATGGAATTTATAGTATCATTAATTTGGCTGATACACTTAGCGAATTAGCAATATTCTTTTAAAAAAATGATAGTCAAATATCATTTTTTTCTTATCTAAAAACTATTTTCTTTTAGGACATCTATAATATTATCTTTCTTTAATTTTCTTGTTGCATAAAACATAGAAGTAAATACAATTATCATAATTACAATTATAGTAATGATAATATAGTTAGTAGGAAATGGCATTTTTGGGCTTTCATTATTTGGAACAATATTTTGAATTTTATAAAACAACCAAATGATAAAGAGTGAAAATGAAATACCATAAAATAATGATTTTATTCCGAATAACAAGCTTTCAAAGAAAACCATTTTATGAAATCCTTTTGGTGTCATTCCAACACTTCTTAACATAGCAAATTCATTTTTTCTTAATTGCATACCAGTAGTAATCGTATTAAAGACACTTGTAACTGCTATCATTAAGATAAACCCAATAACGAAATAAAGCAAAAATTGATACAAAAAGATACGTTGTTTTACCAGATACATTTCGTAAGATTCGTTATGATAGTCAATATATAAATCAGGATATTCAGAAATTACCTTTTTCATATTTTTCTCTATTTTTTTATAATCTTTGGCTTCCATTTTTATTAGGTAAACTGGAGAATATTTTTTTAAATCATAATTGGCTTTTTTTAAATAAGCTTCATACATATCTCTAGAAACAAAGATTTGTGGATTAGGTCGATATACCAAATAACCGTCTGGTAAAATGGTTGTGCTATAAAAGTCTTTTATATTAGTAAGTGGTAGTCTTTCTTTATCATAAAAATACCTGCCATAAATATCAAATTCAAAATTCATATCTTTTAAATTTTCAAATATTGTAGAAGATTTATGTTCTAAGATTTCATCGATTGCAAAATCATCTTTATAAACCTCCCATTCTGCATAATTAATGATGACTGGTTTCTCTTTCTTGTACCCAAGTTTTTTTAAATAAGCCTGATAGTCTTCATTTCGTAACACCGTCATTAAACTAATAAGATTAGATGTTTCCTTTGTTACATCATAACTAGAAGCAAATTGTGGTTCTACATCACTTTTATAAAATCCTATTACAAATTGATGAAACTGACGTGTTTTAATTTGACAGTCCTTTGTAACATCATAGTAGAAATTATCTACTCGCTTTTCATCTCCATAGACACTGATTTCGATATTGAAATTTCCTTCCATTTCTTTATTTGGAGAAACATTTCCTATATAGGTATTAAAAAAACTCGAAAAGGTAATAAATAATACAATACTAATAAACAAAGATAAAATCGTAATTCGATATTTTTTCTTGTTACGCTTACTATTTTTATAAGCAATTTTTGATTCAAAACCAAATATTTTTCCGATTAAAAAACCACTTTTTAAAGATTTCTTACTACATTTAATATCGGTTGTTAGTTGAATTGCTTCTATTGGTGTCATTTCAAAAACACGCATAGCCGGAAAAAAAGCCGACAAATAAATGGTAATTAGAATAAAAATAAATGGTATGATTAAAAATAATGAATAAAAAGAAAGTGTATACTGATAAAAATTCACATCACGCATTACATAATTAACAAACATCAGTAACAATTGCATCATTCCAAGACTCAATAAAAAACCAATTGGAATTGCAATGAATGCAATGATTGTCGCTTCTATCATAACGGATAAAAATAATTGCCATCTTGTCGCACCGATGCTAGATAAAATTCCTAAAGTCTTTTTTCGCTCGGTTACAGAAATTGCAAAAGAATTATAAATAACAATAATAGAAGCGATTCCAAGTATAGTTAAAAGTAACATTAAGCATAAGAGTAAAATAGCAAGTTTTCCATAGCTTCTAACAACACCATTTAATTCTAACAATGGCTCATTGATATTTTCATGTTCATGAACAAGTTTTCCGCCTACAACATCTGATTGTAGTCCTAATTCATTCGACAAGTCAAAAATTTTATCCAAAGAATCCCCCAAATTTTTTAAAGTGACATAGAAATTAACAGATTCGCTTGAAAATAAGGAACCACTATTTATATAAACTTTATCGTCCGTTTTATGATAACGAAAATAGTCTTCCCCATTCATAATTCCTACAACTTTATAGTTTTCATTACCTAAGGTAATTTCCTCACCAACTTTTTTGCCCGTCATTTGAGCGAAACTATTACTGACTAAAAGTTCTTTTTTACTTTTTGGATAACGTCCATCTAAAAGTTCAAAAAATCCAAGCGTATAACCATTTCGGTCAATAATTTCTATCGATTTTGTTTCATATTCGCTTTTTTCAAATACGACACTTTGAACTATTTTTTCATATTCTATGATATCAACATTTTGGTTTTGTTTGATTTTTTCATAGTTTTCAAATGGAAGCTCTTCATATTTTACATGATAAATTCCAGTTTCTACTTTGATATCATGTGTCATCGATTTTTTTAAAGTTGAAGCTCCTATTCCTAGACCAAACATCAAAATGCAAGTGAGCATTACTCCGATAATAGAAGCCATAGTTCTATTTTTATTTTGAATTAAGTTTCTTTTTGTAAATTGATAAAGTATTTTCATAACTTATACCCTCTCATCATTTATGATTTTTCCATCGTCAATGGTAATGATTCGATTCGCATTTAAGGCTAGATTATAATCATGGGTAATCATAATAATGGTTTGTTTATATTTCCTATTTGACAATTTTAATAATTCAACAATTTCCTTTGAAGCTTTACTATCCAAATTTCCGGTTGGTTCGTCCGCTAAAAGCAAAGCTGGTTGGTTCATTAAAGCTCTTCCAATGGATACCCGCTGTTGTTGTCCTCCTGATAATTCATTTGGTAAATGATTTACCCTATTTTGTAATCCCAATGTTTCAATTAGTTCTTGTAGATAAGTTTGATCTACTTTTTTGTTATCTAATAAAATTGGTAATGTCATATTTTCTGTGACATTTAAAATAGGAATTAAGTTATAAAATTGATAGATGAGACCTACTTGTCTTCTTCTAAAAATTGCCAAGTTTGTTTCATTTAATTGGTAGACATCTTTTCCATCGACACATACTTTTCCACTAGTTGGTCTATCCACTCCACCTAAAATGTGTAAAAGGGTGCTTTTTCCACTTCCACTAGCTCCTACAATTGCAACAAACTCTCCTTTTTCCACAGTAAAGCTAACGTTACTTAAAGCTTTTACTAAAGTTTCTCCTTTTCCATATGTTTTACACACATTTTCTACTTTCAATATTTCCATTTTTTTCTCCTTACCTTAACATACTTTCATTCGCATCTTCTTTCATGCTCACCACTTCTCCATTTTTTATTTCTAAAAGTAATGGAAGTCGAGTTTCTTCTTTCATATCTTTAATTGTGGCTACAAACTTGTTATATTCTTCTTCCGTTAAAAAGACACTTGGACTTAAAAATTTCACATTCAAATTCTTACTATTTGCTTTTTTTAACATAGAATTGATTGTTGATTCACCAATTCTACCGACTATAATCATTGTTGTTTTCTTTTCTTCTATCAATTTAAAATAATCATTGCTACTGAGTCGCTCAATATTTGGATAAGGATTGATAAATTCTTCTTCTTCCTGAATAAACCCATTCTTTTTAAAGAAATGAAATACACTAATATCATCCATATAACCAATATAAGAATCTAGAATTTTATCTTTTTCTGTTATCAATATTCTAGGAGTTGAAAATGTAGAACTTCTAATTTCAAGCTTTTCTAACAATTTGTTTAACTGTTTTTTTGATAGTTCATCTGTATTAATATAACGATATTCAAAATGATATTTCCTACTTGTATCATCTAAAATAGGCTTTAATAAATTACAAAATCCACAAGTAGGTCTACCCAAAAATAAAATTTCTTGATTTTCTTTTAGAATACTATCATATAATTTTTGAAATTTCCATGACTGATAGAAATACTTTATTCCCATTCCAAATAGTCCCCCAATAATCAAAACAATAACTGCAATTAAAAAAGTTTTATAATTCTTTTTCATACACCATCCTACTTTCTAAATTCATTTTATAATGACCATTTTATATTGTCAAGAAATAGTAAAATATATTGAATGAAAAATATAAGTTTGTTATAATAAAGAAAATAGAGAGGAAAATATTTATGAATAACAAAGTTGTATTAATTGGATGTGGAAATGTTGGAATGAGCTATGCTTATGCTTTACTAAATCAAAAAACATTTGTAAACGAATTAGTTTTAATTGATTTAGACACAAAAAGAATAGAAGGAGAAGTAATGGATTTAAACCATTGTCTTGCTTTTGCGCCTTCTAAAATTAATATAAAAGTAGGAAGTTATGCAGATTGCAGAGATGCTTCTATTGTTTGCATTTGTGCTGGAGCAAACCAAAACCCTGGAGAAACAAGAATGGATTTAATTCATAAAAATAGTAAAATTTTTAAATCCATTGTTACAGAAGTTATGGAAAATGGATTTGGTGGAATTTTTCTAGTAGCAACTAACCCATTAGATGTTATGACTTACATTACTTGGAAATATTCAGGCCTTGAAACAAACAGAATAATTGGTTCTGGAACAAGTTTAGACACAGCTAGGCTTCGTTACATGGTTGGTGAAAAATTAGGAGTCAGTCCCAAAAACATACATGCTTATGTCATTGGAGAACATGGAGATAGTGAGTTTGTTCCATGGAGTAATGCAAATGTTGGACTCCAGAATATTAAAAATTTTTTAACAGAACAAGAATGTGATGAAATCTGTCATAGTGTAAGAAATGCAGCTTATGAAATCATTAATAGAAAAGGAGCAACTTATTATGGCATTGGAATGTGCTTAGTTAGAATTACGAATGCTATTTTAGGAGATGAAAATAGTATCATCACCGTATCAGCTTATGATGATGCAAACGATATTTATATCGGAAGTCCTTGTATTTTAAATAAAAATGGAATAAAAGAAAGAGTACTTGTTGATTTAAATCAAAAAGAATTAGAACAACTTCAAAATTCTATTGATATTTTAAAAAAAGCAACACATGAAAATACCAGTCTAGGAAACTAGACTGGATTTTTGTTTTTCATCTACAATTCTTGTATATTCTTTTAAATCAAATAATTTTTGTATTTGTGCTAATAAAATACTTCCTTTTTCACCTTTTTTATCTTCATCTGATAATCTTGAATATTCTCCTCGAATTTTTTCAAGTGCTGTTTTTTCTAAAAATGAAAATGAAGACTCTAAAGAAGGAGTTTGTATACAAATTTGTTCTAACACTTTCCCAAAGTCATCTTGTAAAAGCATTTGATATTCAGTATTTAGTTTTGATAAAGTCTCTCTTGAATTTTTGAGTAATTCTTCTTCTCTTTTTTTATCTTCAACCGTTTGTTCTAATTCTTGTTTTTTTACATTACTATAATTTTCTAAAGTTGCCTCTATCTCAAATTCTTTCGTCATCTTTCGATACTCTTCCTCAGTTATTTCTTTTGCTTTGTACCATTCTTCTATCTCATTTTTGATTGCTTCACATTCTTTTTGAAATTGGCTTTGAAGTTTTTCTGGATTATTAAACAATGCTGTTAATCTTTCTATTTCACTTTGCTTACCTAATATTGATTGTTCTAAATTGGCAATTGTTTGTTCTTCTCTATTTATTTCAACAACTTCACGGCTTAATATCAAAGCTCTAAAACTATCGATATTTTTAATTGCCTTTATCAATAATTTTTTTTCTGTATTTTCTTTACAACTGATAACATAAATAAGATGGGCAAAGATTTCATTTACTGGCAGCTCAGGAAATCTTTTCTTAAGCTCTTTAAACATATCAAATTCTCTGTTATTATTTGAAGCAAATTCTTCTAATACATCTACTCCAAATATCAATTCCAAAGTTTGATATAATTTTCCATATAACGGATAAGACTGTTCAGACTCAATTTTGAAAGAGGAATTTTGATCAGAAATACGTTCAATTTGGTAATAGTCACTACTAGTTTTAATATTAGCTTCTCTTGTTACTGCACGACCTTCAATAAACATTTTTCGTAATTCAAAGGAAAGTGGCACCTGAACTCCTAAACGAAATGGTCGTTCACCTTCACTCAAATGAGTCATTTCATGGTGAATTGTCATTAATTCTTCTAATATATTTCCTTCATCAAGAGAATACATTGTTCTGTCACTACAATAAGCCATTCCCTTAGTAAGACAAACATACGAGCCATTCTGGACTGGAACATATTCTCCATTTACAAATTCTAAATTTCCACTTCTGTTCGTTACTTTTGTTATACTTTCCCGAAAATCATTAATTGGTTCATAATAGTCTAAATTTAATTCTTCTAATTTTATAACAGCATATCCATTCATATTTTCTAATACTCTAAGATATTCTTTGATATATTCTTCTCTTGTTTTCCTAATATATTTAGACGGATTATAATTATCATAAACAAATAATATTGATTGTAATAATTTATTTTTAGCTTCTTCTGTAAATTTTTTCTTAGATAGAATTTTTTCTATTTCATGTTGTAAATTTATTCTCTCATCAAACATTAAAATACTCCATTCTGAATATCTTGTTTCATTTGATTATATAAAGTTTCTTCTGTAAATTCTAACACAGAAATTAAATTCAAAAATTTTTCTGTTTGATTTTTTCCACGATTCATAAGTAATAACGTATCAAATTCACTAAAAATAGAATTTATCAATGATAACGTATCATAATCTTTATTTTCAATTAAATCATAATATTGATTTTTAAGAGCTTGCTCCATACTATCACCTTCTTTTATTATATCAAAACAAAAAAAGAAATACTAGTTTTTAACCTATTATTCCTTTTAACACTCCAAATGATAACAGCATCATTATGATTCCAGCCAATATAACACCCAAAATAGCTGCTAGTAAAGACTTCTTTTTGTTCATTCCAACCATAGAAGCAATTAAAGAACCAGTCCAGGCTCCTGTTCCAGGAAGCGGAATTCCGACAAAAAGTAACAATCCCCAAAATTCTCTTTTTTCAATTTGTTCTCGTTTAGAATTCGCCTTTGATTCAATTTTATTGACTAATTTTGATAAATGTTTTGTTTTTTTTAACCAATCAAAAATTGGTGTAATAAACCATAAAATAAATGGAATTGGAAGAATATTTCCAATAAAACAAATGATGAAACTTGTAATCGGATTCATATTTAAAAGAGAAGCTGCGAGTAATCCTCCACGAAGCTCTAAAATTGGCATTAATGAAATGATAAAAATGATAAGTTCTTTCCCAAAAGGCATATCAACAAAACCACTAAACAAATTCAAAAACGATTGTACTAAACTTTCTGCCATTTACTTTCCTCCTCTATGGTTCTATCAAAGAAAGAGAAACTTTCTTTTTTTCCAATAGAATTTCATCTACATAGCAATCCACAATATCTCCAACACTAACAACATCCATAGGGTCCTTTACATAATGGGGCGCTAATTTAGAAATATGAGCAAGTCCATCATTTTTAAGACCAATATCAATAAATACACCAAATGGAGCAACATTTCTAACTGTTCCTTGTAATTTCATTCCTACCTTTAAATCTTCTAAATGTAAAATATCACTTTTTAAAATCGGTTTTGGCATTTCATCTCTAGGGTCTCTATTCGGTTTTTTTAAAGCACTTATAATATCTTCTAAAGTATAAATATCTGTCTTTAAACTTTTAGCAGTTTCTTCTATACTTATTTTTTCTAACAAAGAAACCAATTTTTCTGTTCCTATATCTTCTATCCTAGAATTTACAAGTTTTAGTAATTCTAAAGTAATCTGATAACTTTCAGGATGAATACCAGTTACATCTAATGGATTGCTGCCATCTACTATCCTTAAAAATCCTATGGCTTGTTCATATGTTTTATCACTTAAAATCTTAGATTTTTTTAATTCTTCTCTTGAATTAATTTTGCCTTTTTCTTCTCTATAAGCAATAATCTTTTCAATATTTTTTTTATTAATTCCAGATACATATTTCAGTAAAAAAGCACTTGCTGTATTAACATTAACTCCTACCAAATTTACTGCTTTTTCTACAATAAAATCTAATACCTCTTTTAATCGCTTATTAGGAACATCATGTTGATATAATCCCACCCCAATACTTTCAGGGTCTATTTTAACAAGCTCTGCAAGAGGGTCTTGAAGCCTTCTACCAATACTAATAGCACTTCTTTCTTCTACATGCAAATCTGGAAATTCTTCAATCGCTAATTTACTTGCAGAATATACGCTTGCTCCTGCTTCACTCACGATAATATATTCAACCTTTCTTTCACTAGATTTAATTACATCAGCAATAAATGTTTCACTTTCACGACTCGCTGTTCCATTCCCAATCGCAATAATATCAATTTTATATTTATGAATCAATTCTAATACTATCTTTTTACTTTCTTCATATAAATTTTTTGGTTCATGAGGATAAATCACTTTAATGGCTACTTTTTTTCCATTTGGCTCTATAACAGCCAATTTACAACCTGTACGATACGCTGGGTCAAATCCCAAAACCATTTTATCTTTCATTGGTGGTTGTAATAATAAATTTTCTAAATTTTTTCCAAAATTATCGATTGCGATTTCACTTGCTTTCTCTGTTAACTCACTTCTAATTTCTCTCTCAATGGAAGGTGCAATCAACCTTTTATAACTATCTTTGATAGCCATTTCTACAATAGATACTACAAAAGAATGCTCATTTTTAATAACTTTCTTTTTTAAATACTCTATAAATTTATCTTCATCTACTTTTAAAGTAACAGTCAATACCTTTTCATTTTCTGCCCGATTAATCGCTAAAATACGATGTGCTTTGATTTGCTTTACTGACTCTTTAAAATCATAATACATGGAATAAATAAGTTCTGAATCTTCTGCTGTTTTTTTCTTCGTAGTTACCAGTTCTCCATATAAATAACTATTGGTTCTAATATATTTTCGATAGCTTGCATTATCACTAATCCACTCAGCAATTATAAATCCTGCCCCTTCTAAAGCACTTTCTACATCTTTTACTACTTCACTTAGATAAGGCTTCGCTAAAGCCTCTAAATTCCCCTCTACTGGAAAACTCATGATTTTCTTAGCAAGTGGCTCTAATCCATTTTTGATTGCTTCTGTTGCCTTAGTTTTCTTTTTCTCCTTATATGGTCTATATAAATCTTCTACTTCTACTAATTTATTTGCACTCAAAATCTGATTTTTTAACTCTTCTGTCATCAGTCCTTTTTCTTCAATTAACCGGATAACATCTTCTTTCCGTTTTAATAAATTAACTTGATAAGTATAAACGTCATATATCTTTCTAATTTGTTCCTCATCTAAATTTCCTGTTACTTCTTTTCTATAACGCGCAATAAAAGGAATGGTATTTCCATCCTCTAATAATTTCAACGTTGCCTCAACTTGACATATTCTTACTTTTAATTCTTCACTAATCTCTTTTATAATTGTTTCGTTCATCCTGATTCTCCTAACTATATCACATAATCTTTTCCAATTTGACGCTCTAATAATCCAATTCCCATATCATGGTATTTTGTCCCTGCACTACTTCTACATAAACTTTTAATAACATATACATAATATCCTCGCTCTAACAAATCAAGTGCGGTTTTATAAATACTTCTATCTGTATCTAATCCGCACAAATAAACATATTTAATTTTATTTTCCTTTAAATAAGAATCTAATTCTTCTGTATACATAGTATAAGCTGTTCTTTCCATAACAACATAGGGTTTCGATAAATGAATATTTAAAATACATTCTTCTTTATCAAGACATTTATTATTTCCTAAACGTTTCACAAAAATACTATCTAAATGATTTACAAATTTTCCAACCACAATATTGTCATAATAAGTACTTGCTACATAATCTTCTATTTTTGTTGGCAAATCCTTTGTATATTCATTCATAAATACATTCTCTAAATCTAATATTAATAATGCTTTTTTCATAATACCACCACTTATTATCATTATATCAATACACAAGAAATTCTACAATAAAATAGAAGAAATTACTTTCTATTTTAAATATTTTTTGTCAATCTTTTGTTCCATTAAAGATGCTTTTTTAATTACAGAAATTCCAAATTTACTTTTTAGTTCATCAACAGTTTGTTCTAATTCGCTATGTTCTTCCCTTTCCTTGATATCTTCAAATAATGAAACTTGATGATTTGAAGTATCTCCTAATTGGTCCAAACGAATTCCAATTAAACGTACTGTTTCAAATTCCATTTCATTTAAAATATTACATGCAGTCTCATAAATCTCAGATGTAATATTCGTTGCATTTTTTAACTTCTTTTGATGAGATGTTCTTCTGAAATACTTATCTTTTAAAATAACAGCTACAACATAAGCATATTTCTTTTGCCTTCTAAGACGAAGTGCTACATTTTCAGAAAGACCTAACAAACAATTATAAAGTTCCATTTTACTTGATATATCTCTATCTAATGTAATTTCGTTTCCAATACTTTCAGGTGCGATTGCTTCACTAACAATCGGACTATTATCAATTCCATTTGCTAAATGTATCATATGAATCGCTTGATTCTTAAAATAATATTCTAATTTTTTAAAATCAAAATGAGCCAAATCACAAATGGTATGTATTCCTAATTGATGTAATTTAGGAGCTGTTTTTTTTCCTATTCCAAACAATTCTTCTATTGGTAAAGGCCACATTTTAATTTTAATTTCTTCATTATAAAGAGTATGAATTTTATAAGGCTTTGAAAAATCAGAAGCCATTTTCGCACAAAGTTTATTATTAGCAATTCCTATATTCACAGTAAACCCTAAAGTATCATATATTTCCTTTTGAATCTTTTTTGCAAACTCATATTCTTCTCCATATAAATTTTTAACTTTTCCATAATCCAAATAACACTCATCAATAGAAGCCACTTCAATATCTGGAGAATATTTACTAAGTAGCTCAAATAATTTTCCAGACATTTCTGCATAGAAAGAATAATTTGAAGGATAAACTCGAAGTGCAGGACATTTCTTCCTTGCACTATATAACGTTTCTGCCGTTTTAATTCCCATTTTTTTAGCTGCATTTGACTTAGCCAAAACAATTCCATGCCTTGCTTCTTCATCTCCTCCAATAACTGCATAACTATTTCGAATATCATACTTATATCCTTTATTTAATAAGTCAATTGCTGACCAAGATAAAAAGGCATTGTTTACATCAATATGAAAAATAATCCTCTCCATAATACCACCACACTTATTATAACAATCCATGCTTTATTTGTAAATCTCATTGCGAACATTTTTTCGCACAAAAAAGAAGCTTTATTTTTGCTTCTTATCAGAATAAATCATAATTCCTAATAATAAAAGTGAAAAAATACTAACTACAGCACCTACCTTTTTCCAAGGTGCTTTATATATAATCTCTATTTTATGATTTCCTTTTTCCAATGGAAATCCAATAAATACATCATTGACCTTAGAAAATTCCTGCTTTTTTCCATCTACTTTAATTTTGAATGCTTCGTCATATGGAATGGATAAAACAAAATGCCCACTTTCAGATACATCAATTGTTCCATAAATCTTATCTCCTTTCGTATTTTCAATGTCAATAACCATTGAATCCACCAACTTTGGACTATTTTGAAATGTTTGATAATCTAATATATAACTTTCTATATCAACAATTTCAAAAGTACCTTTGCTTATATAAACAGAAAGATAATTAGTTTCAGTACCTGAAATTGCATATTCAAAATCATAATTTCCATTGTGATACATCCATTGTTTACAAGTAAGTTTATTTGATATTTGATTAATTGCAATTGACAAATCCCCTTTTTTACAATTTTGTGATTTATCTACCCTAAATCTAAGCATCAATATTTGATTTTCTTTTATCCGCTCTTTTAAAGGAATAGAAAATGTTACATTTTTTTTAGCTGTTACTGTATATCCTCTTTCTGTTTTAATCACTTCTAATCCGTCGATAGCAGAAGGATATTCTATCTCATACTTCTTTATATCACTTGAAAAAGAATTCTCCCCTTGATTTTCTACAACTGCTCCATTCATTAATAATTCCATATTATATGGATATTTTAATGTATCATAAAATGATTTTTGATAAATATTTGTAGTGACATACCCAAATGGATATACATTATCATTTTTATAAACTCCATATTCTCCATTTTGCTCTACCAATTCATACCCAACAGGCTGCTCTCCAACTTTCGCAAATACATATTTCACATTCATCAAAGTTTGAAAAAAGATATTATTGGAAGAAGAAGTCACTAATCGATTACGATAAGTATCTGCATTTCCCATTTCATTGTAAAAAAAGTCTTTATAAGGTTGATGAAACGTAGAAGAATATAGAGAAGTAGAATAATAATGCGGATGATATACCTTATTAGAAGTAAGCAAAGTATCTGTCAAATCATTAAACCGATAAAAGTCTTTATCTTTTTCAATAACATTTTTAATAGTATCCATTTTTTCACGATTAAAAGCTCTATTATAATTATCTCTTAATTCATATTTTTCTCCATGATTTGCGACAATAACCATTGCTATTGATAAAAATCCAATAGGAATCATATACAAAAATTTTCTTTGCCATCTATAATAAGCATATAAAAATAGAAAGCAAAATCCTAAATCAATAAAAAACCAATTTTGATGATATCCTCTCCATGACCAAAAAAAGGCAAATAAAGTAAGAGTAAGAATTTCTAGCTTGACATTTGACTTTTTTTGTTCTAAATCACGCAATAAAAAGCCAATTAATAAAACAAAAAGAGGTAAAAATGGAATCAACACTTTTGCTCTTACATATAACATTCCATTCAAAGCATACATAATAAAAGGAATAGATAAGACAATAAATAAAGAAAATCCTAAAAAAATATTGGCTTTTTTCTTGGTAAAAAAAGTATGAAACAAAGCAAACACTGCAATCGCAGATAATCCAATAGAATATGAACTATAAACAAGCGCATTAATATCAAAATGAGGAATCAATAATTTTGTTAATGCAATAGGTTCTTTTCCACCACTTCTTCCATTGAAAATAACATAAGCTGTTGGAATCAATAATATTGCAGATAATCCAATTCCCAATAAAATTGGATATAAAAATTTTATTCCATCCAATAAAAATTTTTTAAGTGTAACATGTTCTTCCATCATTAAATATATATATATTCCATACAGAACAAGTACTAAAATTCCACCGATACTATAATAATAACTTGTCAAAATCATTCCTAAAACCCCAAAAGTTATAAGACTTCGCTTATTTTTTTCAAAATACTTATCTACTCCAATTAATCCAAGTATTAGAAAGGGCATATAATTGATGAACATAATATGTCGATGGGCATGAAAAATAAGAGGGGTCGCACAAGTAAATATAAGGGTTGTTATAAAAGTAATAGAATGAGAGAACCCTTTTTTTGAAAGCCAATAATAACACAAATAAACACTACATAGAATTTCTAAAATAGAAGCAATTGTCAAAAAGTCCACCATTTTTATAAATGGAAATAAAAACGACAACAATACAATGGGATTTAACAATCCATAATAAGAAATATTATAAATATTTTGTCCTGCACCCAAATTCATCATAAAATCAGGAAAAATATCACCAGTATGATAAAAAAGTGTCCTAAAATATTCAGGAAACATTGTATGCTGACTTCCCCAATCTGTTACAGAACCAAATAATTTATTCGGATAAATAGAACAAAAAATTATTCCCAATACCAAAATCGTCAAGAAAAATAAATTTAAAAAATCTTTCTTTTTCATACCAAGTCACCTCTTTACTCATTATAGACCAAATTTGTATTCTCTGCAATTTCATTTCCACATTATGACAAAATCGAAAGAAAAAATTTAGTGTTCACTAAATTCTTTACGATAACTTAATATTTGTTCTTCTGTTAATTTTGTTGCTTTTACAATTAACTCTAAAGGGACACCTGCTGAAATTAATTGATTTGCTGTTTCTAATTTTCCTTCTTTTTTTCCTTCTTCTCGACCTTCTTTCAATCCTATTCTTTTTGCTTCTTCTCTTAGCCCTGATGTTTCAAATTCAAACGTGGTTTCTATCATATATTTCTCCTCCTTCAACTTTTGGTATGTCTTT
>JAAWNF010000017.1 GCA_022798795.1 Bacilli bacterium | reverse complement strand
AATCAACTAAAAAACAATATGGATAATTAACATTTTTAGTATATCATACTGCTTTTATAATTTTTACTTTTTTGGTATCACATCATTGACAACTAAACAAAATAGGAACTTTCCTATTCTAAATTAGAATCCAAAAGAGAAACTAATTTTTTTCGCTTGTTCTCTTTATTTTTCTCAATATTCTTTTCAGCAATCGTAATAATTTTATAAGATATATAAACACTTGAAACAAATAATAATAAAAATCCTAATAAATACAATCTCATAGATATAAAATAAAAACTTAACAAAGCAAAAAGGAATCCAGCAAACAGTAATCGTTCAATAAAACGTTTCCTTCTCATCTGATATTCAGAGCGCAACAAACGGGCTTTTAAATACTCAATTTGTTGGTCTTTGCTCATATCCAATTGATTCATTTTCTCAATAATTTGAGCATAATGATTTAAAGCTTCTTTTTCTAAACGTTTCATATGATTCTCCTTTATAAATACAAACGAAAAAGCAATAATACTATTACTTTTTCGCTTCCAAATCTATATCTTATCAATGCGCTTGATTCTTAAGTCTTTCTAACTCTTCTTGCCTCTTTGCAATCATCTCTTCTTCAGTTAATATTTTTTTACCACTTTCCAACAAAGTTTTATCCTTCATTCCTTCTTGTGGTTCAAAACGAGTATATTCTTCTAACACAATTGGGTCATTTCCCTTTATTTCTATTTTCGTCAAATAGACAGAAACATTTGGATATAAGTTTTGATAATTCTGACAAACTTCTTCTATGGAAGATGATTTTTCATCTTCATATATGATGGTCTTTAAACCACCTTTATCTGGGATAACTGTAAAAGGATTCTCTGAAAGAACAGTACAAAAGCAACCCCAAATCGTATAATGTGTCTGATTATCATAAATATCAATATCACCATTAAACATCAAAATTCGAGTTTGGCTTTCCTCACTTAGTACAGTTTCTTGCTTCTCTTCTTCTACAACTGGAACATTTTCCATTTCTTCCGTTTTCTGCAAAAAGTTTTTTAATGTTGCTACAGCAATTAATTTGCCATTAACACTTTCAATTGTTGGATTATAGTCATCATAGTTTACAAAATAAGAACCCAATTCCACTTCTTTATTTGCTAAAAAATGCGTTACATTTAAATTATTAGCGCCTGTAATCACCTCTATTGTTTTGACATCCTTTACTTCAATCATATCTTCTGTTACACTTGTTAAATAAGCACTGTATTTTTTAATTACATTTTGGTCATAAACATAAAAAACAATCACATCAAAATCAATAAAATCTTCTCGTGGTTCTGAAACATTTTCCAAAGCAAATTCTTCTAAAGAATCCTCAAAACTAGTGTCTATATCCATTGTAGTTTCAGAAAACTCTGGTTTTTCTATTACATCAGTTTCTATTTCTGAAATATCAGGAGATTCTTCTATTGATAAATCGTATACATCTGGATTTCCTTCATAAGAAATATCAGTAACAGCGGTCCACTTTATAGGGGTTATTGTACCATCATTCCCATATTCTAAATCATTTTCTTTATCATATACAACAAAAGCAGGCTCTGGATATTGATTTTCATTTACAATACGAGCAATATCTTCTTCTTGAATGTTTTCCCACGATTTCAAAAAACGAATTCCAGACAAAACGTTAGAAGTTGACAAAGCTGCTTTGTATGCATTTAACATATCATTGTCATAAACATAATAAACAACATCAACCGTTTCTTCTTTCTTCGCTTCTTTGACTAAATATAAACGAGTTCCATCAAAAAATTCTGATGTAATATCTAAAAAATCAGGGTTTTTTCTATACCCTTTAAATATCCCACTTTCTTCCACAGAAAGAACAACAGCTTGTTCTCCAACAACCTCATACCCTTTGGCATTTTTTCCATGTTGATCTGCTACAATAACATAATTTTTATCTGTTATTTTATCTTTTAAATAACTAAGAACATAAGCTTTAATGCTTCTCCCATCTTCTTTTTGTAGATAAATAACCTTAGAATTACTTACCATACTTACCCCTCCATACCTTTTATTCTAACTTTTACCATTATACTATAGATAATTTTCTTTGTCAAAAAAAAGACAATAAAAAAAGCAACTTTACAGCTGCTTTGTTAGCTTTCTATTCCTGCTCCACGGTATAACATTACTAAATACCATATTTGTAAATAAAAAACCATTACAATAACCAGAATCCAACCAACAATTGGTATGATAAGTCCCAAAATCCAAATATATGGAGACAAATAAATTTCACTTCCAGGCGTTCCTAATTTCGCATTTACTTCACATGCAATCTGAATTTGAAAAACGATTAAAATAGTCTCTATCATCATATATATGGCAGATAATATAAAAGTAATAAAAGCAACAAATGGATTTATATCATGAAAGTCAAAAGATGACAAATATGGGAAGCAAAATGTAGAGATAAGAGCAGTCATTCCGAATAAAATAATTCCAATAATTAATAATGGTTTTGGTAACTTTTGTCCCCACCTATAATACCAAGCATCTTTATCATAAACATCTAATAAAGCCCCCAATACAAGAACACTTGTCCCTCCTGACAAAAACGCTAAAATAAGCCATATCCACCAATTCTCTTTTTCTAATAATTTCATAAATTTTCTCCTTTATTCTATGTGTTTATTTTACCCTTTACTTCATTTTTTAAACGATATAAAATGTTTAATGCTTCTAATGGTGTAATCTCCATAGGATTGACTTGTTCAAGTTCTTCCTCAATTTTAGATTTTTGTGGAGTTTGAACAAGCTCATCAATAGGCAAAGACTCCTGAATTTTAATATCTCTTTTCTTTTCTGTATTTTCATATACATTTAAAATTTGATTGGCTCGTTTTATTAAACTATCTGGAAGATTTGCTAATTTAGCAACATGAATTCCATAACTTTTGTCAACACTTCCTGTTTTTATTTTGTGCAAAAATGTAATATTTCCTTCTTCTTCATGAGCACTTACGTGAATATTTTTCAAATGTTTTAGATTTTTTTCTAAATCGGTTAATTCGTGATAATGTGTTGAAAATAAAGTTTTTGCATGGATATTGTCGTGAATATATTCAATAATGGCTTGCGCTAAACTCATACCATCAAATGTTGCAGTTCCTCTGCCAAGTTCATCAAATAAAATTAAACTATTTTCAGTCGCATTACTAATAGCATGATTGGCTTCCATCATCTCTACCATAAAAGTTGACTCTCCACTTACCAAATCATCACTGGCACCAATTCGAGTAAAAATATGGTCAAAGACAGGAAGAATTGCCTTATTAGCAGGAACAAAACAACCAATTTGAGCCATGATAACTGTAATTGCTAATTGTCGCATATAAGTAGATTTTCCAGCCATATTTGGTCCTGTAATCAGTAAAATATCTGTATTTTTATCCATTAAAATATCGTTTGGAACATATTCTCCATCAATTACTTTTTCAACAACTGGATGTCTATCGTCAATAATTTCTATCACTTTTTCATCTGTTAAAATTGGTCTCACATAATTGTTTTCTTCTGTTACTGTAGTAAATGACTGTAAAACATCTATTTCACTAATCGTTTTAGAAATTTTTTGTAATCTAGGAATATAACCTTTAATTTTTTCTCTAATTTCAGAAAAAAGCGTATATTCCAATTCTACAATTTTTTCTTCAGCATTTAAAATCAAAGCTTCTTTTTCTTTTAAAATTGGACTAATATAACGTTCACAGTTTGTGAGTGTTTGTTTTCTTTCGTAGCCATATTCTGGTTTTACCATAGATACATTTCCTTTGGAAACTTCAATATAATAACCAAATACTTTATTGTATCCAACTTTTAAATTTTTAATACCAGTTTTCTCTTTTTCTTCCGCTTCAAATCTAGCAACAAAATCTTTGCCACCTTTTCTTAGGTCCTTTAATTCATCAAGCTCTAAGCTATATCCTTCTTTAATCAAATATCCCTCTTTGATTGATAAAGGAGGATTCTCATAAATACTACTTTCTAATAATTGGTACAACTCTTCTAATGTTTCAATATTTTCATGAAATCTGATTTTTTCTAAAATATCATGAATAGTAGGTAATACTTTTAGTGAATTTTTTAATTGTAACAAATCTCTTGCATTGGCATTTCCAAAAGCTATACGTCCACTTAAACGTTCTAAATCATAAACTTCAAAAAGTGCAGTACATAAATCTTCCTTTAAAATAAATTCCTTTAATAAAACTTCTACAACATCATATCGACGATTAATTTCCTCTTTATCTACTAAGGGACTTTCAATAAAGGATTTTAACATTCTAGCTCCCATCGCTGTTTTGGTTTTATCCAGTAACCATATCAATGAAAAGTTTCTTTGTTTTAAACGTAACGTTTCTATTAACTCCAAATTTCTTTTGGTATGAATATCCATTTTTAAATGATTTTTTTGTGCTTCAATTACTACCTTTTGTAAGTGAGACAAACTTCTTTTCTGTGTATTTGTTACATAAGTGAGCAAATGCTTAATCGCTTCTATATAACGCATATCTTCAATATCTTCATATATATATCCATATTCTTCTAATTCATCAATGGCATCAGAAATAGAAACAGATACTTTGAATTGATTTTTTAAAATTGATACAACTGATTTATCTACTTTATCACTGATAATAGCTTCTTTTAATCCAATACTTACAATTTCACTTATAAGTTTACTTGCATTATGTTCTACTAACTCTGCGTAAATTGCACCTGTTGAAATATCTGCATATGCAATGGCATAAGCATGACCAAAATCCAAAATACTTCCTATATAATTAAAATCATTTTCTACTAATGATTCATTATTGAATATAGTTCCCCTAGAAACAATTTGAATTAATCCTCTTTTAACAATTCCTTTTACCGATTTAGGGTCCTCCAATTGTTCACAAATTCCAACTTTATATCCTTTTTCAATCAACTTATCAATGTAAACATTAGCAGCATGATGTGGAACTCCACTCATTGGAATTTTTTCACCTAAGCCAGCATTCTTGCTTGTTAAAGTTAATTCTAACTCTCTAGATACAATAATCGCATCTTCAAAGAACATTTCGTAGAAATCTCCTAATCTAAAAAATAAAACAACATCTGGGTTAGCTTCTTTTATTTCTAAATATTGCCTCATTGCAGGCGTTACTTTTGTTAAATCTACTTCACTACGTTTCATGGTCTCACCTGTTCTTATTTTAACACAAAAAGAAAAAAGAAGTCCATTTTTTCTCTTTTATTTTATGAATTTTATTTTGTCGAATGCTATCTGTAAATGTTATCAAATAGTTCTACCATCCTAGTAACAATGGAAATCGTTCTATCTTGATATTTATCATAAATCTCTATAGAATTTTTATTTTGAGCATCGTTAAATAAATTGCCAAATTGATCACAATAAACAGTTGTCTTATTTTCATTTAAATACGTCACTTTTACTATTTTTCCATCATATTCAGCAGAAATTGCTTCTTCATCACGAAAAGTTATTGTATTAGCACTTATTTCATTATTTTCTGATAATGGTTTTTTTATAAAAACCCTATAAATAATTCCATCTTCTTTGATAAACGCAAATCCAATTCCATCCTTTTCAAATCCTAATTCATCAATATTCTTCATAAACATATCATATTTTTGTTCTTCTTTTCTCTCTTTTTCTTTTTTTATGAGATAGTTTAACCCAAAAATAACGTTTACAAAAAGCAATATCAAAAGTGAAACAAGTGCAACAGTTTTAAAAATTTTTGCATTCTTCATTTTCTTATCCATTTTATAAACCATTTCTTTATCTCCTTTTAATAAGACATCTAAAGAAATATGAAATTTATCACTGAATTGAATCAAAGTTTCAATATCAGGATAATTTTTAGAATTTTCCCAATTTGAAACAGTTTGTCTTGTAACATTAAAAATTTCAGCTAAATCATCTTGAGACATTTTATTATCTTTTCTAAATTTGACTATTCTTTCACCCAAGTTCATAAAACCCTCCTTTCCCTTTCATCATACAATAATTTATCTTTTCTTTCTATCAAATTAAACTTACAAAAAAGCAAGAATTTCTTGCTTTTTATTCAATTATAAATTCTACTGAAAATTCATATTGTTTCATTTCTCCCTGTTTTGATGTATCTTTTACAATTCTGTATTCTCCATTTGGTAGTGCTCCATATATGTTTTCCCAATTAATATTGAGTTCTAATCTATCATGTTCATCAACGTGATACCCTATTAAATTCCACATTAATTCTGTCCATTCTTTTCCATCTAATGATTTTAAAGATGTCCATTTCCCGTTTTCTTTTTTATCAATTCGATAAGATGATCCATAAATATGTTCTTCTAAAGTATAGTCATATATAATAATAGTTGCACTTGTTCTAGTTAAGGTATCTTTTTTTATTCTCATTAAAACACCTTCAATTTCATTCAATTCTGCTTTTTCTTTTACTCTTACATTTAGTTTTTCGTTTGTTTTTTGTTTTATTGGTTTTTGTTCGATTGGTATGTTTAACTTTTCACTAAAACTATTTCTATTACAGCCAGCGATAGAAAAGCAACAACTTAAAATGATAATTGTTATCAATAGTTTCTTTTTCATTTTCTCACTCCTCATGCAAGTAGTATAGCACAACTTTTATATTTCCTTATATATTTTAAATAAATCATTTCAACTTTTCTGTTTAATATTTTATTATAAAAACTACTAAAAGTGAATTGCTTACGTGGCAGTGGGAGAAGAAAATTTACACTCCCAGTTACTCACGCACCGTTATATTGATATCTATCATGCAAACTAACGAATATAATTTATCCTGTGTTTTTAAAGATGTCACTATTTATTTGATATTGCATCAACTGGGTTCATTTTGGCAATTTTTCTAACCGTAAATAAGGAAGATAGAAAGATAATACCGATGACACTTCCAATTAGGATACACATATTTTCTAAAGTAAATGTAACAAAATTAATATGGAAAAACAAATGACTTGATATATAATCATTGACCCAATAAATCAAAGCATACAAAGTGGCAATTGATAAAGCTAAAGAAAATGCACCAATAATTAATCCTTCATTTAAGAAAATCTTAAAAATGTCTTTCTTTCTAGCACCTAGTCCTCTTAAAATTCCAATTACTTTTTTATTGTAATAAATAGAAGTAACGATAAAATTAGTTAATAAAATAAAAGCGAAAAAACCAAACAAATAGCTTGCATATTTTGCAATTGAAGCAAAGTAATCTAAAGCTGTACTAACATTATTAATGCTATAAGAATAAGTTGTAACACTCATAAACTTGTAATCGTCAGTTGGGAATGTTCGCAATAGTTTTTCTAGTGCTTTCATATCCCCTTCACGTATCATAATATTGTTCACTGTATAATTGCTTTTCATAAATTCTTTTCCAACATTATCTGGCATATAAACATAATTTCCATTTAATTCAAATCCAATAATTTTAAGATTTGAAGTCGTTTCTTTTTTACTATCCATTTCTGAACCTTGTATCATGATGGATACCATTCCTTCCATAGAGGCATTTTCCTTAATATAGTTTCTTAAAAATTCTTCTTCTAATTCTTCGTCCTCTTTATAAACAACTTCTTTTTCTTCTTTATAAGTAGGTTCTTCTATTTCTTCCCCTAATTCCAATTTTTGTTCATATTCTTCTTCTAATTTTTTGTTTTCTTCACGGATTCCTTTATTTTCAATTTCAAGTTTTCTTACTTCTTCATTATAGTTTTTAATGTATTGTTCCTTTAGTTTAGAATATTCATTTTTTGATACGGCATCTAAATAACTATCTGGCACAATGAGTTCATTTTCCCCTAATTTATCAATAGTCACCATTTTTTCTCCATCAAATACATTGATTTTATTTTTAAAATAACCATAAGAAGCATTGATATAAGAACTTATTGTACCATTATTGATTCTAATAGAATAATGTCCACCATCGATTTCTGTATTCGGTTTAAGCCCAACATTTTCTACAAAACCTGGTGCAACATAAATATCCAAAGCGGGTATGGCAATGATTTCACCAAAACCATTTGTTTTATCATACATTGGTAATCCTAGCCACATTTCGTTATTTCCACCCATTGCTTCCTTATATGACATTTCTTTTAAATACTGGAATGGTTCTGTATGATCCACTACAATTCCTGTAATTTTTACTTTGGTACTTCCTAGTTTATAATATTTGTCTTCTAAGAGTTCTTCATAACTAGTCGGCTTATAATATTCTTTTTTAAATTGATTGGGATTTTCTTCATATAGCGCAATTCCAGCTTGCATAATATAGTCGGCAAGGTAACTATGTATCATAATTTCATCACTTTTTTCTGGATATCTTCCAATTATTTTTTGGTTCAAAAAACTCGCATCTGCTTCTACAAATTTTAACAGGTTTGGAATTAAAGCATAATAAGCTTTTAAATCTTTTGTTGCAAATAATCTTTTATAATCAATATCCAAGGTAACATTTTCATTATATTCATTTAGCATATATTTTAATTTATAGGGCTGATTGAATTGTTTGCTGGCTTCCTCGATATCTTCTTTTTCAAATGGAATATAATCAGAACCATTGTACCAACGATTACTAGACAAGTCATATTGTCCTTTTTTTAAGGTAATATATTGAATATCATTTTCTTTCATGGCTGTGGCATGACTTTTTTCAATGTCAAATTTGGAAAGGATTTTAGAAATTCCAAAAAAAGTAACTGACATAAAAACCAATAAAATGGTAAAAAGGAGTTTTACTTTATGACTGCCTAGATTGGCAAATGCAAATTTCATACTAGAGAAAAATGGCAATTTCGACCTTTTTGCTTTGAATGTTCTAATATTTTCTTCAAATGATGGAATACTATTAGAAATAATTTTACCATCCGCTATTTCTATAATGCCATCGGCATACTGAAGAGCCGATTCTCTATCATGAGATACGACAATCACAAGTTTTTCTCTGGAAATGGATTTTAAAAGTGTGAAGATTTGAATTCCAGTTTCTTCATCTAGATTTCCAGTTGGTTCATCTGCTAAAATAATTTCTGGATTTTTAATTAACGCTCTTGCAATTGCAACTCTTCCTTTTTGTCCACCTGATAGTTCATTTATTCGTCTTTTCCCAAGTCCTGCAATTCCTACTTTATTTAGTAAATCATCTACTACTACTTGGCTTACTTTTTCTTTTTGAAGTTTCCTACTTAAAATAATATTATCGTAAACGTTGTATTCTTCTAATAAATGAAATTCTTGAAAGATAAAGCCGATATAAGTGTTTCGGTAATAGTCGAAGTCTTTGGGCCAAAATTTCTTTGTACTTTTAGAATCGACTATCATTTCCCCACTATCATATTGGTCTAGTCCACCTAAAATATTTAATAAAGTTGATTTCCCAGACCCACTTTTTCCCAAAATGAAAAATAAGCCCTGATTTGGAAGTTTGAATGAAACGTTATCCAAAGCTAATGTTTTTACTCCTTTTTTTGTTTTATATGTTTTGCTAACCCCATTTAGTTCTATCATAACAACACTCCTATACTTATTCTGATTATAACATAAGTATACAAAAAAAAGAACGTTTCTGTTCTTTATAAATTCTTTAAATAATGAATGGCATCATCAATATTAGAAATCGAAATAATTTCTATTTTATAATTATTTTTCTCTTTTAGCTTCATTGCTTCTTCATAATTTTCACCAGCTGGAACAAAAAATATTTCAGCTTTTTTATTGACTGCTCCTTTTAATTTATATTTTACTCCACCAATACTTCCAACAGTACCATCTAATTCAATCGTACCTGTTCCAACAATTCGTTTTCCTTTTGTTAAATCTTCTTCTGTAAGCATATTATAAATAGATAGAGCTGTCATTAATCCTCCTGATGGACCCGATTCACTTTTTTTAAAATGAAATTCAATTTTTGGATTTGTTTCTATTTCACTAATTTGCGTCAAAACGATACCAACCAATATTCGATTATCTACTTCTTTTAAAGTAGCTGTTCTCATTTTTTCTTTTCTATCATATAAAACTTTTAATTCAATGGTTTCCCCTTTTTTCAGTGTTTGTACCAACTTAGACAATTGTTCTTTATTCTCTACTGGAATATTATTTACTTCTAAAATTTGGTCCCCAACTTTTAACGTAGTATCTGCATCTTCTAATACATAACCAACATATACTTTTTCTTTTTTAATATCAATTGATTTTCCTGCTTTTTGATATCCTACAATGGTCGCATTTCCTATCGCTTCCTGTAGTAATAACTGGTCTCGAAGCATTAAATCTCTAACCGTTTCATTATCATATAACATATCTTCTTCTTTTAAAATATCCCAATCTGGATGAAGCCATGCAATCAATAAAGTGGGCAATGTTGCTTTTATTTCTGAAACATAGGCTAAATTAAAGCTTCCCTCACTCTTATAACTATCTTTTATCTCAATTCGGTCTGACACATCAAGCAATCCACCAGGTGTATCTATATAATATGGGAATTCAAACATTGTAAGAAAAGCAATTGTAATAATAAAAAGAAAGAATTTCCACTCATTACTCAAAATTTGTTTCACTTTATCATATACTTTAGTAAACATTTGCTTCACCTCTTTTAAAATTATATCACCAAAAGGAGAAAGTTATGAAAAAAACTTGGTCTAGTATTATTATAATGATTTTTTTGATTTTTATAGGTATACAAATATTGACAGAGCGAGTTGCTATTTTAGAATCTGTCACTTTTTCATTTAACATATGGAAAAATAATATCTTCCCTTCTCTTTTTCCTTTTTTTGTGTTATCCGAAATTTTAATGAACTATGGATTTATTGAATTTTGCGGAGAATTATTAAAACCTATCATGGTACGTATTTTTAAAACCAATAGTTCTTGTGCATTTATTTTCGTAATGAGTATTATATCGGGTTTTCCTTCTAATGCCAAATATACAAAAGAACTATTAGAGCAAGGGTTAATTGACGAAAAAGAAGGTACTAAAATTCTGATGTTTACTTGTTTTTCAAATCCACTATTTATATTAGGAACAGTTTCAATTTTATTTTTGAATAATAAAGAAGTGGGACTTTTAATTTTACTTTGTCATTATATCAGTAACATCATTATTGGAATTCTATTTCGTAACTTTTATCCAACAAAAGAGAAAAATAGTTCTATTTCTTTAAAAAAAGCGATTTCTTCTATGCACCAAAAACGTATTAACAATCCTTCTAACTTTGGACAAATTTTAACAAAAGCTCTTCAAAACAGCATTTCAACACTTTTATTGATTTTAGGCACAGTGACAACTTTCTTAGTTATTACAACCATTATTGATAAAAATATTCAGCTTAACAATTATAATCAAAGCATTTTAAACGGTTTTGTAGAAATGACACAAGGCTTAAAATATGTTAGTGTTTTAAATATTCCACTAAAATTAAAAAGTATCTTAACTACTATGATACTTTCATTTGGTGGACTTTCTGTCCATATGCAAGTAATAAGCATTATCAGCTCTACTAAAATAAAATATTTTCCATTTTTAGTAGCAAGAATTATTCATGCATTACTCGCTTCTTTTATGTTATTTTTGCTTTTTGATTTTTGGATACTTTTATTATAAACCAATATTTATGCTTCTACTATCATATTGATAAACCATATGAACCCCAAAATTTCTTTCTGCTACCACTTTATTTGTAATTGGAATATCAATCAATAAAATGGTATTATCCTTTCCAGTAGATACCCCAGATATTGTATTTTTCGTTATTGTAAAGTTGCCTATCTTACTACCGTCTTGTATTGATATTTGATAAGCACCATAAGAAATTATATTTCTATTTCTATCCACTTTTAATTCTTTTGATGTATTGTCTCCATAAACAAGCCGATAACAGTCTGTGCCACAGCTAGCAACACTCGTTAGCACTTTTTCCTTAAAATCTAAACCTATTTGACGTTCTAAATTTGCTTGTCTAATCAGCATTTCTGTTTTCAATCCAGATGATACATAAAGTTCTTTTACAGTAATCACAATTTGAAACAAGAAAAACATAATAACAAGCGCAAGTGAAAAAGACGCAATTAATTCTACTAAAGTAAACCCTTTTTGATTCTTCATGTTTTCCCCTCCTATATTGAAATTGATGCAAATGTACCATTTGTAAACCAAGCGACAAGGCGATAATTTGTTCCTGTTTTATCATACTTAATAACAGAAATAAAATCTTTCATTTCTTCTGGTATATGACTATTTGATTTCATAATTGACTTTAATGAATCCAAATTTTCTGATGTCACGATTATCTGTTTAATGCCCAAAGTATTTACAAGAGCCTTACAATAATCGGTTTCAGATAAAAAGGTCCCACTACAACTAGTAATATCTAAATATTGTTCAGGACTTGAAGTCACTACAGAACCAACTACATTCATTCCATTTAATTTTAAATAGTCCCCCATATTGCCAAGAGCATACAATTCCTCTGCATTGTTATATTTAAAACTGGTACTATAACTTCTATTTACTGTTCTAAATTGTGTATATAAAAATACCAATGTTGCAATTACAAAAGTTGCAACCACCAACGTTTCTGTCAACATAAACCCCTTATTATCTAATTTTTTCATAAACTCCTCCCACGGTACTTGAATTTATTCTAATAGTATTATATAATAGTTTCAGGATAAAAGCTAGTCCAAAAGAATAAAAGGGGATGAAATTTTAAATGTTAAAAAAATTCGATTTTGAAAAAATGCCTGTCGTTGAGGTAGTAAATGAGATTATGGTTGATGCTGCCAAAAGAGGAGCCAGTGATATTCACTTTGACCCTCACGCAGAGTTCATGAAAATCAGAATTCGTATTGATGGTGCGTTAATTGACTACGCTGAAGTTCCTAATACAATAAAAAAGAACTTGGTTACACGTATCAAAATCATTTCTGGAATGAACATTACAGAGTCTAGACTTCCACAGGATGGAGCTATTAAAGCTACTTTACAAAGTGTTAACTTAGACCTCCGTGTATCTTGTTTGCCGACAAGTGAGGGAGAAAAAATCGTTATCCGTATTCTAGACTACTCTATGAGTTTAAGTGGAATAGAAAACTTGGGATTTAGTGAAGAAAATTATAAAAAGGTTTTAAAAATGATTAGCGTTCCTAATGGAATTATCCTAGTAACTGGAGCTACTGGTAGTGGTAAATCTACAACTGTGTACTCTATTCTTCAAAAACTAAATAATGAAGACACAAACATCGTTACAGTAGAAGACCCAATAGAAATGGATATTGAAGGCATCAATCAAGTACAAACAAATTCAGAGATTGGACTAGATTTTGCTACGGCTTTACGTTCTATTTTACGTCAAGACCCTAATGTTATCATGGTAGGAGAAATTCGTGATACAGAAACTGCCAAAATTGCAGTTCGTGCTTCTATTACAGGTCACATTGTATTATCAACAATCCATACCAATAACTCTTTAAATACGATTGAACGTTTACTTGATATGGACGTTGAACGTTACTTATTATCAAGTGCATTAGAAGGAATTATTTCTCAAAAATTAGCACGTAAATTATGTCCAAAATGCCGTTCTAAAAGACCTACGAATCAATATGAAAAAGATTTATTTAGAAAAGTTTTAGGACATGAAGTAAATGAAGTTTACTCTGTAGAAGGTTGTCCTGAATGTGGAAACGGATATAAAGGAAGAATTGCAATTCATGAAGTGTTACTAATCAATCAAGAAATCAAAGACGCAATTAGTCAAGACATGAGAAAAGAAGATTTACGTCGACTAGTATATAACACAGATGTAATTACATTACTTCAAGATGGACTTGAAAAAGTAGAAAAAGGATTAACAACATTTGAAGAAATTCTAAAATTAATTGAGTTAGATGATGATGATAATTTAGCAGGTACATTTGACCTAAAAACCGCACTTGATTATACAGATTCAACACATCGCTCTAACAATGAATCAGTTGGAAAACCATCGACTCCAAGACCTACAAGCCCAATTCAAAGACCAGCTACTGGTAATCATATCAGAAGTTCTGAGGTATCATCTCAGCAACAAACTAGACCAACTCAACCAAGACCTATCAACCCACAGCAAGCAAGAGAAATTCCTGTAAGACCAGCTGAAGGTGCTACTCCTAGTAGAAGCGCTATGACAAGAGAAAGAGCAGCAGCCCCTACTAATGCAGCGCGTAGTATTGATGAAATTATGATGCAAGCCGCAGATGTTGATTTAGATTCACTATAGAAAGCAAAAAATTGCTTTCTTTTTTATGCAATAAAAAAGAACCAAAATAGGTTCTAATGATTATATCAATATGCATAAAGTCTCCATTGCACTAATTATCGAATTAAAATCAATTTGTGACAATAATAAAATCAAAGCTCCTGCACTCAAAAATGGCCCAAATGGAATCTCATGACTACTTTTTTTAGCAACAATAGCAAGAGAGATTGGTAATCCAATAATAGAACCAACAAAAATAGAAATAATGGCAAGTGGATATCCTAAAACCAATCCAAAGACAAACATTAATTTAATATCTCCACCACCCATTGATTCTTTTTTAAACATAAAATCTCCAACTTTTTTAATTCCCCACATAGTGAAGAAAGCTAAAATACCTTCTAATAAATGCATTCCAGTCGAAGATACGCCATCTTTTATAAATAACTCAATAGTAAGTGCAATACTAAAGAATATCAACACTTCGTCTGAAATAATCATATATTCATAATCACTTAACACAATAATACATAACATAGAAATAAAAGTAAGTGCAATAAGTAATTCTAATGATAATCCAAAAATGAGATACGCAAGCGCAAATAGTACACCACAACTAAATTCAAAAATTGGATAAAACCATGAAATTTTTTGATGACAACTTACACATTTTCTACCCTGTATAAAAAAAGAGAATATAGGGATAAGTTCTAATGGACCTAATCTATGATTACAATTTGGGCAATGAGAAGGAGGATACAAAATAGATTCTCCTTTTGGTAACCGATACCCTACTACATTATAGAAAGAACCAAAAATAGTTCCAAATATAAAGAATGTAATTGCATAGTATAATTCCATAGTACTTACTCCTCTACTCTCTTTTTGCTAACTTATTCCTTGAATTGAAGAATACATATTAAACATTGGAATAACAACCGCTAATACGATAAATCCTACAACTACAGTTAATGAAATAATCAATACTGGTTCTAAGAAAGACTTGATTCTAGTAACTGCATTCGCATGTAAATCCTGATAATAACTAGAAACTTTTGCCATCATCTCTGCTAGCTGACCTGTTTTTTCTCCTGTTACAATCATTTCGTATGCAGGAAGCGGGAAAGCCCAATGTTCCTTGAAAGCCTCTGATATTTTTTCACCTTTTGCTAAGTTTGTAATCGTATCTAAAATTAACATTTTATAAACTTCATTGTTCGTAATTTTGTTTAATACTTCCATACTATCTGTAATAAATACATTATGTGCAAGCAAAGAACTAAACGTCTTTGTAAACATTGTAACTTCATTATAGATAATAACATTCCCAAATACTGGTAAATGCATAATTGTCCATTGTATCATTGTACGAATCACTTTCACATTGTGATATAAATATCTTGTTACTAGAATGAAAATAATCAATCCAATCATTATCCATACAAAATATGCTTGTAAAAAATCACTAACAGCAAGTACAAATCTTGTAAACTCAGGAATTGAAGCTTCATCCATCGTTTTATAAATTTCTACAAATCGTGGCACAACATACAATAAAATAAATGTTACTACTGCTACTGCTACCACAAATACAATACTTGGATACATCATAGCACTAATCATTTGTTTTCTTGTTCTTTCTGTCTCAGTATAATAGTCAGCCATATCATCTAGCGCTTCTGGAAGTTCTCCAGTCATTTCAGATGCTTTCACCATGTTAATTAATAATCTAGGGAAAGCATTTCCTTGCTTTTCTAACGCTGAACTAAAACTTTCACCCATTGTCAAGTCATAAATCATTGCTCTAAAAATACGTTGATAAGTTTTATTTTTAAACTGTTTTGTTAATATTTTAAGTGAATCAACCAACGGAATACCAGCTTTTATGTAAGTAGAAAGCTGGGTTAAGAAGAAAATCAAATCCTTTGTTTTCATCTTAGATGTATTTCCAGTCGCATTACTATGCAATAACTGGATTAACTTATTCGTTTTTATACTATAAACTTCGAATCCTTCACTCAATAAGAAAGAATGCACTTCTACTTTTGAATAAGCTTCAAAATATCCTTTTACAATCTTTCCTTCGGCATTTTTACCTTCATATTCATACATCAACTTTTTATCAGATTTTTTCGCATCATCACCTTCAAAATTGATTAATAATGCTTGGCGATTGATATCTTTTTTGTTTTTGGCATTTTTTACAAATGATGTATTATTCCAACGTTTTTTTATGCCTTCAATCATTCGTTTTGGAGCTTTTCCCATATGAAGCAAGCTATCATTTAGTTTGTCCCCAAAAGTTTTCTTTTCCCTTGTAACATTCTCATTAATATAAGACTCATTTTCACGTTTTTTTCTTTTCTTACGTTCTTCAGCAAGTCTAGCTTTTTCCTCTTTTTCTTTTTCAATTCTTAATTGTTTTTCCTCTAATGCTTTGGCCTTTTTCAATTTTTTAGCATCTATTTTAACAACCTTTTCAGGAGCATTTTCTGCCATTCCAGCGCTCACACCTGGTTTTGACTTTGGTTTTACTAGTATCAATACTGGGAAGAAAATTAATTTTACAATTCTATACACTCCATATGATAGAAATAGTACCAATTTTCCTACAATGTTTACAATAAATCTCACAATTTTGTAAACTACATACGAAGGATACATAACAACAAATCCCACTATATTTACTACATTAGAAATAAAAAACCACATTGTAAAAAAGAAGCCTAGTGAAAAATATTTTACCAGATATACTGGTGATAACACGATTAGTTTCAACATCTTGAAAATGAAGAAAAAAGGTCTCGATAATACTGGTTTATTCATAATAAAAGAACACCTTCCAATCTCCTCTACTCTTTTATACTATAAAGATTATACCACATATTTTGATTTTGTAAAACTTTTTTTGACAAATTCATATAATAACTTAGAAAGGAGCACTAGCATGAATTACTATAACCCTTATTTTCTATATCCTTACAGTACACTTTCTGCACCTACAACAAATTTGTTGGGAAGCAGCATTGGCAGAGGTTTTAGTTTTTCTAGTCTCCTAAATGGAGCACAAAGAACACTAAACTTCGTAAATCAAGCAATTCCAGTTGTAAAGCAAGTGTCACCAATGATGAAAAACGCCAAAACAATGTTCAGAGTTATGAATGAATTTAAAAAAGTAGATACAAAAGACCCTAAACCATCAATGGAAAAACAACAAACTACTTATCAGCAAAATACTACTAACAACACATCAAAACTCCCTTCACAAAATGAAGTTGGACCAACTTTCTTTGCATAAAAACTGTTAAAAATCTAACAGTTTTTTCTTTACTAGTATTTCCAAAATCCCATATTATATAAAAAAGAATGAGTATCGATTCACGAAATCATACTCATATATCATTGCTATTTGAAAAACTTTAATTTTTTAATAGAAATAAAGATTTATAAAATTGAAAAACAATATTATTCTTGTAAAAGTGTTTTCAAATAAGAAATTTCTATCATAAATTTTTTTCGTTCTTCACTATCATTTGGCAATCTATTTATAATCCTACTTTTTTTCTCAAACAAATATTCAAAATAACTGATTGTCAAACTATCCTTTTTGGAAATTAAAACAGGACCAAATAAATATTCTCTCTCATTATAACAAGTTTTTTTACTTTGTAATTTCATAATAACATAATAAACGCCTTTTTCTAAAACAACTTGTTCATCTATAATAGAAAAGCCATATCGACTAGAAAGTTCTCTACGTAGTTTTTCTAAATCATTATTGCTTTGTATTATCATTTGTAATGGTTTTTTTTCTTCTACTATTTTTAAAATAGTAGAAGTTCCCATTCCTGCAATCACAACAAAGTCATCTTGCCTTAACGTAATATTCTTCAAACCATCACTTTTTACGATTTGTATTTTATCTAGCAATTGATAGCTTTCTATCATTTCTTTTGTCTTTTGCAACACTTTTTCATTCACATCACTTGCAAGACATTCATTGCTTCCTTTTAAAGTCAAATAAATATCTAAAAATGCATGGTCGCATCCAACATCAATCACTCGAACCTTTTCTGGTATCATATCTGCTATCGCTTGTAATCGTTTTGATAGTTTCATTAATCCCCCATATAATCTTTCAGTTTTCTAGAGCGAGAAGGATGACGAAGTTTTCTTAATGCTTTTGCCTCGATTTGTCTAATTCGTTCACGAGTAACCCCAAACATTTGTCCAACTTCTTCTAGTGTTCTTGACTTTCCATCTTCCAATCCAAAACGCAAACGAATCACCTTTTCTTCTCTTTCTGTCAAAGTAAGAAGCACTTCTGAAATTTCATCTTTTAACATCTCATTTGTTGCATATTCTTCTGGACTCATATTTCTTTCATCTGGAACAAAATCTCCCAAATGAGAATCATCTTCTTCTCCAATTGGAGTTTCTAAACTTACTGGTTCTTGTGAAATTTTATAAATGTCACGAATTTTATCAACAGAAACATTCATTTTTTTAGCAAGCTCTTCCTCACTTGGCTCGCGATTTAACTCTAGTGTAAGTTGTCTTTGAACACGTGCCAATTTATTGATTGTTTCCACCATATGAACCGGAACACGAATCGTACGCGCTTGGTCAGCTATCGCTCTTGTGATTGCTTGTCTAATCCACCAAGTTGCATAAGTAGAAAACTTATATCCCTTTGAAACATCAAACTTATCAACTGCTTTCATCAAACCAATATTTCCTTCTTGAATTAAATCTAAGAAAAGCATACCTCTTCCAACATATCTTTTGGCGATACTAACAACCAAACGTAAATTTGCTTCTGCCAAAATTGTTTTTGCTTGTTCTTCCCCATCTCGAATGCGGTCGGCAAGTTCTAATTCCTCTTCCATACTAAGCAATTTGATTTGCCCGATTTCTTTCAAATACATCCTAACAGGGTCATTAATTGTCAAATCTTTGGTTAATGCACTATCATCTAGCAAGATTTTATCAACACTTCCACCATTTCCACTATCACTTTCATCTTCGGAAACGATTGCAATATTATTTTCATTAAATAAATTGTACAATTCATCTAAAGCATCTGCATCTAAATCTAATCCCTTTAAAGCAGCAGCAAGTTCTTCATAGCTAATAAATCCTTTTTCTTTTCCCTTTTTTACTAATTCTTGTTTTCTCTCATCAAAACTTTTAATTTCATTTATCATTTTCTTCTCTCCTTACTTTTAACGCGAGTATTTCGTTCGCTATTCGCACCTTTTCTTTTAAATCTTGTTCCTCTTTTAATCGTTTCTGTAATTCAGCTTGTCCATTTCTTACATTATATTCTTTAATCGTATTTAAATAATCATTTATCTCTTCAACACTATAATCTTCTTTTAAATTTAATTGTTCTATCTGCCCTAAAGTTCGTATAAGCTCTTTGTTATCTTCAAATTGGTCTATCAGAGAAGATACATTAATTTTCCCATAAAGCTTATAATAATAACTAATATGAAAAGCCAAATTGCGATATTGTTCATTTGGCATAAATGTAATCTTCTTATTATATAGACGAATCACTTCTTTGCTTCTTAACATATAATATAACAAATACATTTGCGCCTTATCATACTTGTCCAATTTCTTCTTTGAAATCACTTTTTCCTCTTGTATTTTTTTAGGAACTTCTTTAGAAGCCAATTGCTTTTTCAAAAACTCAATATCTAATTTAGACTCTTCACTTATTTTACGAAGTGTTAATTCTTTTAAAATATCATCATCTATTTTCGTTAATTCTTCTAATACATCACTTACATATTTTGCAACATCTTGCTCACTAGACAAATTCTTTCTTTTCTTTAAATAAGAAAGTTTAAAGTCCATCACATTAATCGGATTTTCAAGTTTTCTTAAAAACTTTTCAGCACCAAATTTACTGATATATTCATCTGGGTCTAAATTATCTTCTAAATGGATAATCTTTGGAGTGACACCAAGTTTTAAAAGTTCTTCTGAACAAGATAGTGTTGCTTTCTCACCTGCACTATCTCCATCAAAACAAAGAATAACATCTTTCGCCATACGCTTTATGAGTAGTGCTTGTTCCTTTGTAACAGCAGTTCCCATCATAGCAATCACATTTTTTAAGCCAATTGTATAAGCCCGTATTACATCCATAAAGCCTTCCATAACAATAACCGTATTTTCTTTTCTCGCTTCCTCTTTGGCTCTGTGATAATTATATAGCAATTCTCCCTTTTTAAAAATTTCAGATTCTTTAGAATTGATATATTTAGGAGCGTCTTTTTCTCCACTATAAATTCTTCCACTAAAACCTACCACTTTACCAGTAATGTCCCACAAAGGAAACATAATTCGATTGTAATAAGAATCTAAATATCCATGCTCATTTCGAACAACTAGTCCACTTTTCATAAGAACATTCATGTCAAACTTTTTGTTGATAAGAAGACCTATTAACATATCATGTTTTTTTAAAGCCAATCCAATTCCAAACTCTTTGATAATGGTTTCATCAATATTTCTTTGCTTTAAATATTCTTTTGCTGCCTTTCCGAGTGCTGTATTGATATTATTATGATAGAATTTAGAACTCAAATCATAAATTTCATATAAAGGACCATTTTTCTCATTTCTTTTTTTCTGAACTGCTCCTAATGATAATACAATTCCTGCACGGTCTGCTAATATTTTTAAAGCCTCCATAAAGCTGACATTTTCATAATCTTCAATAAATTTAATAACATTTCCAGTTGCTCCACAAGAAAAGCAAGTATAGATTTGTTTTTCTTTAGAAACACTCATACTTGGAGAGTGATCCTCATGAAATGGACAAACCCCAAAAAAGTTTTTTCCTTTTGGTACTAACGGAATATACTTTGATATTGTATCTACAATGTCATTACTATCTTTAATGCGATTAATCTCTTCTGGGCTTATCAAAGGCATATTATCAGACTCCCTACTAATAATATACGACAAAACTTTTAAAAATCCTTGAAATTTATGAATATTTTATAAAAAACCAAAAAAAAGAGGCAATTTATGCCTCGAATCTATATAAAACGCCACCTGATGGGTAACGTGTCTTAGGGAAGACATGTATGAATTTTTATCGATTTTTTTATTTGAATTTGAATACTCCCCTGCTTGTTTGTTGAATAAATTTGACTATCAATTTCAGATAAATTTTCTAAAGTAACATCGTGAGGATGTCCATAATGATTTCCAATTCCAGCTGATATTAAAGCTATTTTTGGCTTTATAGTCATTAAAAATTCTTTCCCACTACTATTCTTAGAACCATGATGTCCTACTTTTAGAATATCCATTTTAGGCAAATGATATTCCTTTTTTATTTTATTTTCTACATTTTTTCCTGCATCTCCCATAAATAGTATATTCTTATTTGCTAATTTTGTGTAAAAAACAAGACTATCTTCATTTTCACTTTTATTATTTTTAGAATTTAAAAATTGAAACTTTTGATTTTTAATCGATATTGTTTTTTTATCAATTTTAGTAATTGGAATTTTTAATGACTTTAAAATACTTTTTTCTAAATCACTATCATTACCTGAATTAAGAAGTATCTGTTTTATAGGAAACTTTTGAGATAATTCTAAAGCATTTCCTGCATGGTCATAATCTCCGTGCGTTACGATTAAAACATCTATTTTTTTGACTCCTAACGCTTTAAAATATGGAATTAAAATAGTCTCTACTTGCGAAGTTTGGTTTTCTTTCAATGGAATCTTGCCACCACAATCCACTAAAATACTTCTTTCTAAATGTGGATAACGAATCAAAATTGCATCACCCTCTCCAACATCAATCACATCAATCCAATAATGATTATCGATATAGGGAATACAAAAATGCAAAAACAATAAAGAAAAAAACAAGATAAAAAATTTTTTACATTTTTTAAAACCAAATAGTAATACAAAATAATAAAGAAAGACATAAAAAATAGGGATAGAAGGAAAAACCAATTTTAAAAAATTGAAAAATTGAAAACAATACATGATTCGTTCAAATATCAAAATAAAAAAAGTAAAAAGGAATTCAAAGGGAGCAAATAAAAAAGAAAAAAAAGATAATGGAAATAAAATGATGGTTACAAAAGGAACTGCTATCATATTAAAAAATATTGCTCCTAAATGCACTTGATGAAAATGATATAGAGAAAGAGGTATACTTACAAGAAAGGCGAATCCAGAAGTAAACCATAAAGTTTTTATATATCCAGTAGAATTTCGTTTCACGAGCATGAAAAAGAAACAAATCAAAAAACTAAATTGAAAACCGATTTGAAGAATACAAAAAGGATTTTTTAAAATAGATAAAAAAGCAACATAAAATAGTACTTTTAGTGAAGAAAGAGAAATTTTATAATGTTTATTTAAAAAGGAAAAAACATATAACAAATAAGCTCTATTAGCAGATATACTATCCGATAACAAGCCAATATAAAAAGTGAGTACCAAAAAAATAAGCAAAAAAGAAAAAAATTTTTTTAAACATAGCTTTTCAAATAGTTTTGATAAAAATCCAGCTATAAAAAGAATATGCATCCCAGAAACTGCAAATAAATGACTAATTCCTAACTCTTGATATAAGGATTTTGCTTTTAATGTAGAACTATCACCCAATAGAAAAGAGAAATAATAAGAAGCATTTTTTCTTTTTTCTATTTTTCTTATCCATTTATCTTTCCATAAATAAAACCCTGTAGCATGCTTTTTTAATGTTAATTCTTCTGCTTTAATAATCCAAAATATTTGTTTTCCTTTTAAATATTTTTGATAATTAAATAAATAAAAATTTCTATTTGAGCTAGGCAATTCTAATATTCCTTTGACAGAAATAACATCACCTATTT
>JAAWNF010000016.1 GCA_022798795.1 Bacilli bacterium | reverse complement strand
CTTTGCCATTTTAAATCCCCTTTCTATTCATGATACAAAATATCTTTTAAAATCAACATACTATCTAACTGATTATAATGATACTTTTCTTGTAAAGAATTTAACATTTCACCTATCTTAAAAGCATAATCATTTATATCTCCCACTTTTTGATATGCTATTAATACAGGATACTTCTTTCCTCAATCATTTGTCCAGTCCATTGTTTCTATCTTTTTTTCATTGGAATTTTATATAGTTTGCTCTATTTCATATAAATTAACAGCAAAACCCATTAGCTTATTCAAAGATAAATGATAAATTTGAGTCATTCTTTTTGACTGATAAATATCAGGCATAGTTTCATCTATTTCCCAATTTGAAACAGTTTGTCTACTTAGTCCTAATTTTTCTACGATTTCTTCTTGAGAAAAACCATCTTTTTTTCTCGCCTAAAAATTATTTCCTAAACTCTTTTTATCACCCTCCAAATTAAATATACACGATTTAAAAACATTTTTTTACCAACTATTTCTATCATTTTCGCACTTTTTATTCACATTACATGAAAAAAAGTAAGTATTTCTCTTACTTTTGTAGCATATTTAGTAAATTGATTTTAAACATATCCTTTTCTGAATGCTCTTTTGAAACCATAACGCCTTTAAATGTAACAAGCTCTGATTGGTGTCCTTCTGCCAAAATATCTTCTGGTGTTAAAGTATTTAACATTACAATAGACTCTTTTTCATAAACAATATAATGCAATTTTATGTCACCATGTACCTTTGAAAACATTGCATCTGTTGGTAACTTCAATTCATAAGTTTTGGTACCTTTTGTCTTGTTTGTAGAAACTAATTCCCCAAGGAAATTTCCTTCTTTCAATGCAGGATAAAACTCAAAGTACAATTTCTTATATGCTAACATATTATACTTTTTTAAAGAACGTTCTAATTTTTTAAATTCATTTTCATTAATATACTCAAAAAGAAATGTACCTTTCATTTTCCCCCTCCTTATCTTAATAACTATAGGCATTTTATATCTATTTTTATTATATCAAAAAATAATATGTTTTGTCAATAAATTGCCTTTTATTCTATTTTTATAAATATTAAAAAAGTCGTTAATACGACTTTTATTGTAATATTTTTTCTGGACCACTTAATGAGGCAACTTCTTCAGTTGATGTTAATTCTGCTCTTACTTCTTCAAGAGCGGCTTTTTGAGCTTCTATCTGAGTTATCGTTATATCAGAAGATACAATTTGAGTACTATCTGATTGAGCTGATACTTGCGTTTGGCTCTGTTGAGACAACCAATTTTGATAAACATTCCAAATTTCTGGAAATTGGTTTCTCAAAATGCTTTCTGGTATATTTTGACATAGCGCAGGATTATTCATCAATTGTGGGACAGTATAGCTTCCATATACAATATCACTATACTCCTCATCTACAATTTCTCCTGCTACTGGCTCTTTTCCTGCATTTAACATTTCTTCTAACTCAGCTTGTTCTTCTGGTGTTAAACTATCTAAAACCCCTTGGTCTACACTATCTAATACAGACCCTGTGCTTCCACCAGATGGTCGACTAGAAGTCCCACCATTTAAAATTCCATTTGTTCTATCATCTTGATATAAATCATCATCTACTTCTGAATAATGAATTCCACTCTCTCCTTTGTTTACCCAATCTGAGAGACCTGGATAACGATCTAAAATTTCATCAATTTCTTCTTCTGTACCAGTAACAACTCTATTGCCAGTGTCCTTGTTAATTATATCTCCATTCGCATCAATATAAACATTAGGATTGGTAATTACTACTTGACTTTCTTCTGTTACTACAACATCTCCTACACCATCGACATGTTCTATTTGACCACGATGGTCACTCATATAATCTCCGTAATCTCCGTAAACAGTTCCATGATAATCTTTTGAAGGGTTATAAGCACCCATTGTATCTTTATCTACTGTAATTGGACTTCCATCTGGTGTAAAAATAATAGTATCACCATCTTCGGTTACATTAGTAATCCCATTATGAGAATCAGTATATTCTTTAATAACATCATTAAAACTTGCTTCATTTTCTTTTTCTAAAGCAGCTTCTACTTCTGCTTGAACTTCCTTTTCTGCCTCTGTTGTTGGCTCTTTAATCACAGTCTTAACAACTTCTACTTCTTTCGGAGTTGTAATTGTGCTATTTCCATTACTTCCAGTTCCTTGAGCTCTTACTTCATTGTTATTATTTTCGATGTTTTCTAATACATCCCATTCACCTAATTGAACATCTTTTGCTTCCAAATAAGGTAACACTTGTTCTTCAATGTACACTTTATTATCATCTTGTGTATCTCCTAATGACACAATATATTGAATATAAGCTTCCACTTCTGAACCAGTATATGAAATCGCTGCATCAAATTTAAAATTGACTTTTCTCATATACTCTGCCCAATCATCTGAAAAGAAAGTAGATGTTTGATTTTCAGATGTACTGCAGTCATTATTAATATTATATAAATCTATAATATCCTGTCCAACAACCTCTGCATTATACACATTTGCTTGTTGATAAATTAAGCAACTTGAAAGCATTCCTAAAGGTCCACTACTTGTAGGAAGTACTGCTGTTTCAATTCTGCTTTTAATCAAAGTAATTAAACTTTCTGAATTGCCTTTTTGATTTTCTATAATCGCTTCTTCATATGCTTTAACAGATTCGCTAGATTCTTTACTTGATAAAAATTGATAAATAAATGGGCTTTCTTCTTTAGTTGTATAAATAGAACTTAAAATATTAGAAACTCTTATAAAATCACTACTTAATTCTTCTTTATCAGTATTGCTATCAGCTAATAATTTTGTAAAAGTTAAATCACTCATATCTTCTAAATTTACAGAAATAAGCCAATTATTTAATTGTTCAGGAGAAACTGCTAATTGATTTTCCTGACCCATTCTCATACATTCTTCTTCTGAAACCACAGGAACTCCTCGCTCCATAATTGCTTGTGCTAATAATTGCAATTTTTCAGTATGAACTTCCTGGTCATTTATATTAAAATTATGATATTCATCTACTTCAAATGTTGCCATTTCTTCTACTACTGTTTGTGACGCACCAGTTTGTCCTGTATCACTACTTAACGATTCAGCTTGATTGTGTAAAAACCATTTTCCAACAGTAATGCCTGCTCCTACTAATGCGGCTGCTCCTAGAGCATAAACAGCGACTTTATGACGTTTAGCCCACTTCCCAAAAGAACTCTCTTTTATTCTTTGATTTAGTGGTAATTTTTCTTTTTTCACTTTTACTGTTTGATTATCATAAGGATTTTTTCCAGTTGCCATAAACACAAAACCATTTTTAATTCTTTGAGCCAAGCCTTGCTTTTGTGGCATTGAACGCATTTGTTCCTCTTTCAATTTATCAAAATTAGAACAAGCAACATTTTTAAAATAATCAACATCTTCATGTGTAAATATACCATCATTTATAGAATCAGAAACGATATCTTCATCTTCTAACATAGATAAAAACTCATCAATTTTTCTATCCGCTTCATCTAAATTTCCTGCTTTAATCAAATCTTCTATTTCACTTTGCTTATCATCAAAAGCATACTTGTCTGGTTGTATTTCTGACTCTGGCGCATTATATTTTTGATATAACTCCATTACTTTAGGTGCAAAATTTTCTTCAAAATAATTTCTAGCTTTTTCTTTATCTATCGATTTCATAACAGCTGTTGTTGTCATAACATTAAGGAAACGTTCTACCTCTGCTTCAAAAACTTTTTTGTCATTAAATGCTCCTGCTACAATTTCATTTTCTATATATTGGATTCTTTTAGCAATTAATTCATCTAATATTTCCATATTTCCATCTCCTTTTTACTCTAAATTTCCCACTTATCAATAATTTGATATCCATTATTTAATAAGTAAGTATCATTACAATTACTAATTTGATAATCAGTTTTTCCACCAATAATATCTCTAGTTCTGTAGCTATAAAGTGTAACATTTCTCTCTACAGTAACCAAACCATATACAGCTTCTCTTTTTGTTGAAGTATCATAATCAATAATTACATTTCGCGTTCCATATACTGGCACTTCATGTTGTGCTGTTCTTAAACATTGATATACAGAACTCTCATTTGTTGCTGTCGAATTTTTACGAACAGTTCTTGTTTCTTTTTTATAAATTGTAAATAATCTCGCTCCACAGTCACCACAAGTTTCATTCCCTACAGATACTTTAGTATATCTTACAGTACTTGTATTTGTTGGAGTAGAATAAAGTTTTACTAATCCTGCTGATGTCCACGCACCATATGTTACATTGCTACTAACACTTCCAGTTGATGTAATAACATAACCATATTCAGCACATTCCTTTTCAATTCTTGTTCCAATCAATACTTGCTTTTGACCATAAATCGGTTTATTTGGGTCTTTATAAGTAACATTTTTATAACCAATTAATTGTTTTTCTTGCTTTTGTTGTGTTACAGTCTTATAACGTTCTTGTCTTAAATTACTTGATGATAATCTATTTTCAGACCAATCTGACCATGCTGACCAAGCTCCATAACTACTACTAGTTGTTTTCATATATTTACATTGATACTGTTTTGGCGTAGTACATTCAGCTTCATAAGTTGCTTGGCTTACTACATTACCATTTTTCCCATAATAAACGCCATTTACATACTTACAAATATAAGTTGGTTCTGGTTCTTGTTCACACTCTTTTTTATATGTTGCCTCACTTACTATATTTCCATCTTTACCATAATAAGCACCATTTACATACTTACAATAATATTTTTCCTCTAATTTACACTCTTTATCGTAAGTTGCTTTATCAACCTTATCTCCATTTGCCCCATAATATGAACCATTCACATATTGACAATAATACTTTCCTGGTTTGCAATTATCACTTACGCAATTATTAATTGTAATATTATTATTAATAATTGGTCTTACTATAGTTTCTTTTATAATTGTTGTTGGTTTTGATGAATTAATAGTTGGTGACTTTATATCATCCTCATTCTTTTCACAAATTCCAGTTTCACAATAATTATAACATCCCATTACAACTAACAAATAATTTTCTTGATTTGCACACTTTAAGTTTACTTTCATGATGAATTCTTCATCTTCTTTTGTTACGCTTACATAGGAATCCTCAAGGTCACATTGATTTCCATTTCTGTCAACAAAAGGCAAAATAATCTTTTTATCCAGCATTTCTCCTAAAGTCATAGACACACTATCTCCAACATTCTTAGGAAGTCTTGGAGTTGTATAGTAACTTTTTGCTGCATCTTTCATGGCAATAATATTGTCATTAAAAATACGGTCATAAAGTGGCTCCAATGAACTAATACTTTCTGTTGACTTCAATTTGTCCAAATCACTTTTACTAGGAAATAAACATATTAAAATAAATATGAACATTACCATTAATAAAATTTGAACAATTACCCCTTTAATTGAACTTTTATCTTTTCTTTCTTCATATTCGTACATAATAATTCCCCCTTCTCAATTGGTTGCGTTATAATACCACAAAAAACAACCATTGTCAAATTTATTTTTTTCCTTTTAGGAAAACTGCTCATACGCATCAATCATATCATAGTTGTCTACTTTTGTCAATTTAAATACCCTTGTATTACAAGCAAAATCAACACTTTTGATAGAAAAAAAGATGTAACCACATCTTTATCTCCACTCTGTTCTTCCAGTATACTCAACACCACTTAAATTTGGATTTAACGTCCACTTTTTAGGACCATATTCATAATGACTTTCAATGTCATACTCTGTATAACGTCTTACAATGTGAGCACTTTCCTTTTTTGACAAACTAGAACAAGGTTTTGTTTTAGTTTTAGAACTTACTACATCATATGTCAAATAAAACCGAATAGGCACATAATAGATATTTCCAACATTACTATCATTATATGTAAATAAATATCTATCCTTTAAAATATTAGAACGATGAAACAATACACGATAATCAATTCTATATTCTACATAATTACTATATGATACTGCTTTTGTATTTAATACAATTACATCACTAAAATGTTTTTTGCTAAGAGCAGAATTTTTAAATCTTGTTGTTGTTATAGTATCTTTTGCACTCCATTTAGAATCATTATATTCGTAATTATAAATAGAACCATTTGTTTTTAATTTTTTCCAAGAAGATAAATTGAAAGTTTCTTGACCATAAGAAATTCTTTCTAATTGAATATTTGTTGCACCTTTTGGTAAAGATACAGCATATGGATATCTTGATATATCATTAATACTAGTTCCTGTAAGACCTAAAGTATAAATATATTCACTTGTTTCTTCTACTGGATAATAAGTACACATTCTAGTTGCGACTTCGTTTGCCTTTAATGTTTTTGTACGATATTCATAATAAAGAGTCTTAACTGGTTCTGGCTCCTTTATACACTCTTTTTGATAAGTTGTACTATCTACTATATTACCATTTTTTCCATAATATTTTCCATTTACATATTTACAGTAATATACTGGTTCTGGCTCTTTTATACACTCTTTTTGATAGGTTGTACTATCTACTATATTACCATTCTTCCCATAATATTTTCCATTTACATATTTACAGTAATATACTGGTTCTGGCTCTTTTATACACTCTTTTTGATAAGTTGTACTATCTACTATATTACCATTCTTCCCATAATATTTTCCATTTACATATTTGCAATAATATATTGGCTCTGTTCTAATTGGTCCTTCATCACAATCAAGGCAGCTATTAATATCATTATTAATAGTAATATTATTATTAATAACAGGTCTTTCTATTGTCACTGGACTTTCTATAACTGTATCTCCAGATGGCTTGCTACTTATAATGGTACTTGAATCGCTTGACTTTTCGCAAATATCATTTTCACAATATTGATAACAACCAAGATGTACAACTAAATAGTCTGTCTTATCAGAACAACTCAAAGTAACTTTTAATTGATATTCATCTGCCTGTTTCATAATTTCTACATATGAATTATTTGTATCACACTGATTCCCATTTTGGTCTTGAATAGACAAAATAAGTTTTTTATCTATCATTTCACTTAATGTCATAGACACCTTATCACCAGTATTTCTTGGCAATCTTGAATTTGTATAATAACTTTCAGCTGCATCTTTCATATCTAATAAATTTTCATTAAAAATTCTATTTGATAAAATTTGATAATCAGCACTATTTCCAGTAACTTCTTGTTTCATATTATTTACAAAACCTTTAGTAGGAAATAGCCACACCAAAGCAAATATAAACAAAACGAAAAACAATATTTGTAAAATAATATCCGTTAGCACAAACCCCTTTTCTCCATTTTTGTACATAAGCATTCCTCCTATTTATTTTTATGGTAGCACCTTTATTAGCAATTTGTCAAACATTTTTCACTTTTTCATCACACTTTATAAAGAAATTCGAACAATTGTGCATCCACTATTATAATAATAGGTTTTAAATTCTAATACTAATTTATTTTTGGATAAAATTTGCTTTGTGGTTTCTCTTAATATTCCACTTCCAACCCCATGTACAATCACAAATATTTCCTGTTTTAATTTTTTATTTTCTTGAATAAAATCTAAAATAGCAACTCTAGCAGTTTCTCTATCATATCCATGAAGATCTAACTTTGGATATTGGTCTATAAAAACAACATTATTCAAAGTCATGATAAACATTTTTTACTTCCTCTTTATTAGGAGCAGAGAACCGACCACCAATTCTTGTTACTGACAACGCTCCTGTCACATTAGAAAGTTTGATAATTTCTTCATATGGCATATTCTTCGCGATTCCATATGTAAAAGCCCCATGAAATAAATCCCCAGCCCCCGTTGAATCTAAAGCTTTCACTTTAATAGAGGGCATAATTTTAGCTTGGTTTTGATATTTATATAAAGCGCCTTTGGATTCTAAAGTAACAACAATATTATTTTTAAAAATGGATTCCATTTTTTTATATAATTCTATCAAAGTATTTGGTCTTTCATAATCTATTTTCATCTCTGTTACTGTTTCTGCAAATTCTTTTGAACATACTGTATAATTTACCATTTTAGAAAGTTCAATAATTTCTGGTTTTGGTCTTCCAGCATCAATGATACTAATAGCATTTGGATATTTTCCAAGAACTTCTTTAGAAACTTCTACTTCTTGACCATCAATTAAAATAATATCAGGTTCAAAATTTAAATTAATTGGTTTCATTTTTACAGTACTTGGACGATATGTAAACACAGTCCTAGAACCATTTTCCTTATTTGCAATAATAAAACTAGAAGTTGTTTGATGCTCAGAATTCAGTTCTAGATAAGTAGTTTTTACACCAACATCTTCAAATTCCTTTTTGATTTTTCTTCCATATTCATCATTTCCAATAACTCCTGCTATATAGACTTCCATTCCCCATTTACCAAGTAAATAAGCAGCATTACTAGCAGGACCACCACCACATTCAACTCTATCTTCAACTCTATTTTTTGTATTTTCTATTGGAAAGTTATCAAGTGGAATTGTTATATCATAAGCAACATGCCCTATACACAATATTTTCATACTATCACCTTATTTATTATATCATCAGATTGAAAAAAAAAGAAAGAAAAAAGAGAATAAATCTCTTTCTAGACATTATTATTTTTTCTATTTTTTGGAAAATCTTAAAATTTCTAAAATTTTCTAGTAATTATTTATATTTCGATAATATCTGCACCTACTATTACATCTGGATTGCTTAATTTGGTATCACGAAGTGTTTCTTTTAGCTTTTCGCAGCATGGTTTGAAAGAAAAATAAGTAATTCCTCCACCAATGACACCTCCTACTACTGGAATTGATTTCTTGAAAAAACCAGCAAATATTTCTTTTGTCATTCTCACATTAAACCATTTTGCTACTTGTTTTACAATTGGATATATTGTTCCTTTTGTAAGCGCCTTCTTTAAAAGTTGTTTTTCCACTCCTACTCCCAATGCTTTGGCCATAGATTTTAAGGCTATATTAGCACTTGCTACACCATACATTACTCCCATGCATATAATAATTGTATTTAAGGTTGCTGAATCTAATAATTGTTCCTCATCTACTTCGATATCGGGGAATCCATATAGATATAATAGTTTTTGCATAGCTCTTATCATATATCCATAATACTGGGCAATATCTGTTGGCAAAGTTGCCGCCATAGCAATTCCTCCTGGAACAGAGAGTGCTGTTGATATTCCAGAGACACACAACCTTTCATATTGAATTATATCATCTGCAATTTTATCAACTTTATCAAGTGGAATATTTTCATGAGCTGGATTATATTTTATAATTTGATTCACAATTTCTTCATCGTAATATTTTGAAAATTCTTTTTTTAAAAATTCACTTCTATTTATTTTTACGCCTGGAATTTTTAATCCCATGATTATAATATCTTCTATTGTTATTTGTCCATCTCCATTTTGGTCTATTGTTTTGGTGATTTGTTCTTTACTTACTCCTAATTTCTCAACTGCCTTATTTTTTATCGCTGTTGATGCTTGTAAAGCTTTTGTTCCAGATTTTTCTATTATTTCTTTGCTGTTATTTAAAATATTATTCGCATTATTTTTCATTTTTCCTATATCAATTTTTTTCATATCATTACCTTCTTTCTTAATAGAAATTGTAAATTACGCAAACTTTTTAACGCTTTATATTCATACTAAATGTAGCATTTCTCAATAATACTGTCAACAGTTTGTTCCTGCTACTTTAGAAGAAACTTTCTTTCGCCATTCCTTTTACATTTCGTAGAAAAAGACTAAAATAATGAAGATTATATCTTAGTCTTTAATTGTTGCATAATTTTTTCATATTAAAAAAAGGAAAGAGAAAAAGCTCTTTCTAGTTTTCTATTTTTTCCTTTATTGCTGCTTGTGCTGCCGCCAAACGAGCAATTGGAACACGATATGGAGAACAAGATACATAGGTAAGTCCAATTCGATGACAGAATTCAACACTTGCAGGGTCTCCACCATGCTCTCCACAAATTCCTAAATGAATATTTGGTCTTGTCTTTCTTCCTTTTTCTACAGCCATTTTAACAAGTTCTCCAACACCAGTTTGGTCTAATTTTGCAAATGGGTCACTTTCAAATAATTTCGCATCATAATAATCATTTAAGAATTTACCAGCATCATCTCTAGAAAAGCCATAAGATAATTGAGTTAAATCATTGGTTCCAAAACTAAAGAATTCTGCTGACTCTGCTATTTTATCAGCTATAATACAAGCTCTTGGGATTTCAATCATAGTTCCTACTTCATAAGTAAGTTCTAGACCTGACTCATTAATAAGCTTTTGAGCTTCTTGGTCAACAATTTTTTTCACAAATAATAATTCATGTTCGTCTCCTACTAATGGAATCATAATCTCTGGTTTTACTTGAACTCCTTTTTTACTAACATTAATTGCTGCTTCTATAACAGCTCTCGTTTGCATTCTAGCAATTTCTGGATAAGTAATAGCCAAACGACAACCACGATGTCCCATCATAGGATTAAATTCTTTTAAAGAATCGATTCTTGCTTTCAATGCCTCAAAAGTCATTCCTAATGCATCTGCAAGAGGCTTAACTTCTTCATCTGTATGTGGTAAGAATTCATGTAAAGGAGGATCTAAATATCGAATGGTAACTGTTAATCCATCCATTTCTTCAAATAATTTTTCAAAATCTCCTCTTTGCATAGGAAGAATTTTCTCTAATGCTGCTTCTCTCTGTTCCACAGTCTCTGCTGTAATCATTTGACGAACCGCAAAAATTCTTTCTTCTTCAAAAAACATATGCTCTGTACGACATAAACCTATACCCTCTGCACCAAACGCTTTTGCTTGAGCTGCATCTCTTGGAGTATCTGCATTTGTACGAACTTGCAATCTTCTTGCCTTATCCGCCCATGACATAAATGTTTCAAAATCACCACTAATTTCTGGCTCTACAGATTCTAACTTTCCTTCATAAACTGCACCTGTTGAACCGTCTAAAGAAATAAAGTCTCCTTCTTTTAATGTTAGTCCATCTTTTGTTGTTATTGTTTTTGCTTCTTCATCAATCGTAAGTTCTCCGCATCCACTAACACAACATCTACCCATTCCGCGAGCTACTACTGCTGCATGGCTAGTCATACCTCCACGAATCGTTAAAATTCCTTGAGCATCATTCATTCCTTGAATATCTTCTGGTGATGTTTCTAAACGAACTAAAATCGTTGGCCCATTTTTAGAAGCAGCACTAACATCTTCCGCTGTAAAATAAATTCTACCTGCTGCTGCCCCTGGAGAAGCGGCTAATCCTTTCGCAATTGCTGTTGCTTTCTTTAAAGTTTCAGCTTTAAACGTCGGATGCAATAATTGGTCTAGCTGTTTTGGTTCTACACGAAGAATCGCTTCTTCTTTAGAAATCATTCCCTCAGATACCAAATCTACTGCCACTTTAATTGCTGCTGCTGCTGTCCTTTTTCCATTTCTAGTTTGAAGCATGTAAAGTTTTCCGTTTTCTATTGTAAATTCCATATCTTGCATATCTTTATAATGATTTTCTAAAATATGAGCTACTCTATCAAATTCTTTATACACTTCTGGCATTGCCGTTGCCAAAGTTTCAATCGATTCTGGTGTACGAATCCCAGCTACAACATCTTCTCCTTGCGCATTAATCAAATATTCTCCATAAAGTTTGTTTTCGCCTGTTGCTGGATTTCTTGTGAATGCTACTCCTGTACCACAATTATCGCCTCTATTACCATATACCATTTCCTGAACGTTAACTGCAGTTCCCCAACTATATGGAATATCATTCATTCTCCTATAAATATTAGCTCTTTCGTTATTCCAAGAACGGAATACTGCCCCTACTGCTTCCATCAATTGAGCACGTGGGTCTTGAGGAAAATCTGCTCCTGCTAATTCTTTATATACAACTTTAAACTTTTCAGTCACTTCCATCATATCTTCTGCTGTCAAATCAGTATCATAAGAAGCACCTTTTTCTTCTTTAATTTTATCTAGTAAACGTTCAAATGAAGCTTTTGGATAGCCCTTTACTACATCTGCAAACATCTGAATAAATCTACGATAAGAATCATAAATAAATCTAGGATTTCCAGAAGTTTTTGCAAATCCTTCTGCCACTTCATCATTTAAACCAAGATTAAGCACAGTATCCATCATTCCTGGCATACTTGCTCTTGCACCGCTACGTACAGATACCAATAGTGGATTTTCTTTATCGCCAAATTTTTTACCAGATTTCTCTTCTAATTCAGTAAGTTTTTCAAAAATTTGAGTTTTAATTTCATCACTGATTACTTCCTCATCTTTATAGTACTGATTACAAGCTTCTGTTGTGACTGTAAATCCTTGTGGAACTGGAAGTCCGATATTTGTCATCTCGGCCAAATTAGCTCCTTTACCTCCAAGCAAATTACGCATGTCTTTGTTTCCTTCATGAAAGGCATAAACAAACTTTGTCATCAAATCCCTCCTTGTATTGTTTACACAATATAAGTATAACAGATATTTTTTTTAGAAACAAGGAATTTTATCCTACAATTTATTTTCTAGACTTCCCTGCTCTAGGATGATGTTCCAAATAACTTTTTCGCAATCCCTCATTTGAAACGTGTGTATAAATGCCAGTTGTTTCCAGATTTTCATGCCCTAATAATTCCTGAACCGTTTTTAAATCAGCTCCCTCATTCAATAAATGAGTTGCAAATGTATGTCTTAACATATGTGGATGAACATGAAAGGATAGAGCATTTTTCTTTATAACTTGATTTATAATATATCGAACACCTTGTGTAGTTAAAGGATTTCCTCTAAAATCCAAAAACAAAAAATCAGTATTGTTGTTTTTTAAAAATTTATCTCGAACGTCCAAATATTGTTCTAATTTCTTTTTACAAATTTTCCCGTAAAGAACAATTCTTTCCTTATTTCCCTTTCCCATAACATAAATTTTTTGTTCTTTTTTCTTAATATCATCTATCTTGATTGAAATTAATTCACTGACTCTGACACCTGTAGAATATAAAAGTTCCAAAAGTAATCTATCTCTAATTCCCAAAAAAGTACTTGAATCTGGGCTATCTAATAATTTTTCCAAATCTTGATAATATAAAAATTTTGGAAGTTTTTTTTCTACTTTAGGATTACTAATTAACAGCATTGGGTTATCTTCTACTAATTGTCTTGATTTCAAAAATTTAAAAAAGCTCCTTAGTGTACTAATATGTCTACAAATAGTTTTATTTTGATAAGCTTGATTGTGCAAAAATAAAAGATATTTTCGTAAAATTTCATAATTACAATTTGAAAGCTTAGAAATACCTTCATTTCTTAAAAAAGACAAAAAAAGTTCTAAGTCTTTTTGATACCCAACTATTGTATACTTTGAATATTTCTTTTGCTCTTTAATATACAATAAAAATTGTTTTACATATATCTCCATACCATCACCATCTTTCATTCATCATAACATATTTTAATACTAAAAAAAAGAAAATATATATTAAATTTTCTTCTTTTGATAAGGAATTTCTCCTCCGCTTTTGCCTAATAAATCATTTGCAAATCTAATCTTTTCTAAGTAGGTAAGCTTTGAAAAAGCAACATCGCTTTCCATAGCTTCTATCTGTATGTCTGATAAAGGATAAATCGTTCTTTGATGCCAAGGAACTTCTGTTAAATGTAAAAAACTTAAAATCATATCTTCTTTTTCTTTAACTGACATTCGTTCAAAAGAAGAATGACTTTCCAAATAGCCAAGTTGTTCCTCAGATATTAATTGAAATGGATTTACATACCCAAAATAGTTTGCTCTATTCCAAGAGCATCCAGTAACAGTTCTAGCTTGACAAAGAGCTAAATAATTATTGATTGATACTATCATTCCGCGCACTGGTTTATAAGCAGTAAATGTATCCATTAAATAATATTTTGCTGAAGCAAAAGCTTCTTTTTGTTGTAATGTAACTCTTTGTTCATTATCCAAATAATCAATTATAAAACCTACTGCTCTTTCTCCTAACATCATATCTTGCATAATATAAGAACAAAATGAAGCTTCATGAATTTTGGATATTAAATCTACATAAAATTGTTTCCACAAAGATTCTTGACTAATTTCTTTTGAAATTATCTTTCTAAATTCCTTTCTTGAAAGCCCTTTTTGAAAAACATGATTTGAAAATCGCTGTTTATATTGATGAAACAGAATCGCTAAATCATATAACTGCGAATTTTTATATACCAAATCTAAATAATTCGTAGCTCCATTATGTTGATAAGCAAACTTTGGAACATAATCACAAGTAATAGCATAGCCTAAACTATTTACAAACAAACGTAGACTTTCTTGGTCCTCAAAATTTTCTAAAACGTACATATCTAAAACTGTTAAATCTGCTCCTGCTACTTTTTCTGTTCCCGCAGGATATATTGTTCCATCCAATGTACTACATGCAATAACTATCTCTTCCTTTGTAGTTGGATTAACAAACAAAAAACGATATCTACCACTTGTTTTTCTTTGTGTATTTCTCATATTCATCCCCCTATCTCCCTTATTATAACAAAAATATTATAAAAAACAAAACAGAAGACTAATCTTCTGCTTTATTTTCATTAAATCTTCCCATGCCATCCGAAAAATCTCCAACTAATTCATTAAACTTTAATAAATTATTTGTTAATTCACTCATGTCACTTTCATATTTAATACGATCAAGTTCTAACTGACGCTTTTCTTCTTCAACGTTTTCTCTTTCTAATCGTAAACTAACTTCTAATGTTTCTAATTCAGAGCGCTTTTCTTGCATTTCCTCTAATTCTTTATTTCTTTCTTGCTTAATCTTAGCAAGTTCTTCTCTTTTTTGTTCTTCAAAATTAGATTTATCTTGTTCTAGCTTTTTTTGAGCAATTTTCAAATTGTTTATTTCTGCTTCAATTTCATTTTTCTTAGCTTTAAGTTTGCCATAAACTTCCTCTTTATATGCATCAATTTTCTTTTGAGCAGCTACTTTTTTCAATTCAAAATCTTCTTTTTCTCTTTTAAATTGTTTATATTTTTCCTCAATTTTAAGCTTCATTTCCATATTTCTATGAAAAATATTAGTCGCTTCTTTTACATTATTATTAGCCATTTTGAAAATGTTATTGATATCTGTTTCATTAGGAAGTGAGCTATTATCTTCTAATGTTTCTGCTCTCAAATTTACCTGTTCATTTGATTCTTCTACTTTTTCAGGTTTCTCGATTTCAAGATTAAAATCAGATGATTGTGGGATTTCTTCTTCAAAATCCTTTGTATCAACTGATTCTATTTCCTCATTTTCTTCTAAGACTACTGGATCTTCTAACAAAAAATCATTCACTAATAAGTCTCTATTCTTCATTCATATTATCCACTATTTATTTTCTGAAGGTAATTGTGAGAATCCAGAATTAAATTGAGACACTAATTCTTTAAAACGAGCAACGCTTTGTGATAAATTACTATTTCCTAGTTCAAGCTTTTTCTCTTCTAATTGTTTATATTTTTCAAATTGTTCTTGTTGTGTTTCTAATTCTCTTTGTGAAGCTTTGATACTTTCTTCTGATACAGTTCTTTCTTTTTCAAATTGTTCTCTGCCCTGATCTAATTTGATTTTTTCATTCTTCAACTTTTCTTCTTCTAATTGTTTGTATTTTTCAAATTGTTCTTTTTCTAAAGCAAATCTTTCTTTTTCAGCCTCTAATGATTGTTTAGCAAGACTAATCTCTGTCCTTGTTGCATCACAATCTGCATTAAATTTTTCTTCTTCATTTTGAATTCTAATTTTTTGAGTCTTAACATAATCATTAATCTGATCTTTTTCAGCTTGTAAAGCTTTCTTTTGCTCATCTACATAGCGATTAAAATCATTTTTTTCTTGCTCCATTTTATCTTTCAATTCAGATAACAAGTTTTCATTATTATTAATGGATTTCTTTCTTTCAATCAATTCTGTAATAAGACTATTGGCTCCTGCTACATCATTATAAAGACTATCAAACAATTGGTCAAAATTAGAAGTATTTCCCTCAGCGGCTCTTTCTCTATTTTCAGAACTAAAATCAGGTAAATCAAATTCCTCTTTAAAAGATTCACTAGACGAATCATCTAAATCAAGAGATGGCCCAGATTCTTCTACATTATCAAAAAAATCTTCACTCATTGCGTCTATCAATTCATTTTCAGGAGTTTCTACTGGCGTAGTTTCATTCATTAATTCTTCTTTCATTCTATCTTCCCCTTTTTCTTTTATGTATGCTAGAGTTTCTCCTTACTCTACACTATAACATCGTTATTATAACATTTTTAGTCAAAAAAAGAAAGACCTAATTTTCTTTTTTTGACTTATTTGTCATTTTTTTTAACTTTGCTCGAATTCTTTGCACCACATTATCTACCTTTTTTTTATTAATTTCCAATAATTTAGCTATTTCTACATATGTAAAACCATTTACTCGAAGTTCTAGAATTTGTCTTTCTTGGTCTGTCAATTCTTGATAAATCAAATGCTGTAATTCTTCTTCTTCTTCACTATCAATCAATAGACGCTCTGGATTCATACTATTATCAGATAAGATTATTCCAATTTCAGCCTGTTCTTCCCCATTTATCTCCGTATTAATAGAAACTGACTCATTCAATATTTTATGCTTTAATCTCTGTGCTCCAATGATTGCTGATAAAATTTTACGCTCAATACATGTTTTTGCGTATGTATAAAACAAAACACCATTTTTTTCATTGAAATTCTGAATTGCAAAACTAAGCCCAACCATTCCTTCTTGAACCAAATCAGAAAGTTCTATTCCTATTTTCCCTTTCGTTTGATTATACATTCTTGTTGCTGTTGCATGAATTAATGGTTGATACTTTTTATATAAAATTTCACCAGCTTCTTCATTTCGTTCACTTATAAAAGATAATAATTCATAATCATTAAAATCCCTATACTCCACATTCTTCCCCCTACTTTCTCTGCTTCACTGCCTCATATATCATAATTCCAGCAGCTACAGAGGCGTTTAAACTATTTACTTCTCCATACATTGGAATTGATGCAATAAAATCACAGCTTTCTTTTATTAAGCGAGCCATTCCATTTCCTTCATTTCCAATTATGATAGCAATTTTTCCACGATAATCAATTTTTTCAAAATCTGTGCCTTGCATATCTGTTCCAACAATCCAAAAACCCTGTTTTTTTAAAAATTCAATTGTTTGTTTTAAATTTGTGACCATTGCAATATTCATATTTTTTGCTGCTCCTGCACTTGTTTTTAGCACTGTTGCATTTACCCCGACTGAACGATTCTTCGGAATCACAATTCCATCTACACCAGCTGCTTCAGAGGTCCTAATGATAGCTCCTAAATTATGTGGGTCCTCTAAATGGTCTAGCAAAATTAAAAAAGGATTTTCTTTCAATAACAATTCTGAAAGTTCACAATATTGATAATCTGGAACAGATACAATTATACCTTGATGATTTCCATTTGCAAGTTTATCTAATTCTTTTTTAGACAAAATTTGTGTACAAATTTTTAAATTTTGTATAGTAGATTCTATAAAACTGTCATGAAAATGCTCCGAAATATAAATTTTATCTATTTTTTCTTTTTTTTTCAAAATCTCTGTTACTACATTTTTTCCATATACGTACATGTTTGTTCCTCCAATATTAAAGCCATCATTTCATTTAATCGCTCAAAATTCTGTTTCAAATACCAAAAGCCTATTAAGGCTTCAAGTGCAGTTGCATGCTTATAAGTTAAAATATCTGTATTTTTTGGATGCCTATTTCCCTTATGATTCCGTGCACGGCCCACAATCTCAAGCTCATCTTTTTTTAATAACTCGCTTTTTATCCAAATTTTCAAATAATGGGCTTGTCCCTTTGCACTTACATATTTAATAGCTTCGGCTTGTAATTCTTTTACTTTTACAATTCCTTTTCCTATTAAAAATTTCCGAACATAAATCTCATAAATACTATCTCCTAAATAAGCCAAAGCCAATATATTAAGTTCATTTATTTTCACTTAAATCCTCAATTCTATCAAATGTAATATTTTTTATAATTCCACTTTTTACATCATTCATAATAATTGCAACTACTTTATCGTAATCTATTTCTCCTCCTCTTAACAGACAGCCTCTTCTCTTTCCTATTAATTCCATTGTTTCCACTATATCTTCCTCTATATTCTCTACCCCATAACGTTCTTTCAATGTATTTGGATAATACTTTTCAAACATTCTCAAAATATATTCCGTTACATCAAATAAAGGAAGAATCTCTTCTTTAATAGCAGTTAAACTTGCTAAATTATAAGCAACATTACCAACATCTATTTTTGGCCACAATATTCCTGGACTATCTAATAATTCAACAGTGTCACTAATTCGAATCCAATTTAGTTCTTTTGTCACTCCTGGGCGATTTCCAGTACCAACAACATTTTTTCCAACAAGACGATTAATAAGGGTTGACTTTCCCACATTTGGAATACCTACCACCAATACCCTAGCACGTTTCTTTAATAATCCTTTGGCTTCCAATTTCTCCCACTTTTCTTTTAACAATTCCTCTGTTAAGTGCAAAATTTGTTTCTTTACAAATTGATGTTCAATATCCATCGCGATAACATTATAATTTTGTCTTTCATAATATGCTATCCATTTTTTAGTTTCAGTTTTATCACATAAATCATATTTTGTCATAATCATAATTTTTGGCTTATTTTTAATAATATCATCTAAATCCCTAATTTTAGAAGAATATGGCATTCTCGCATCTACTACTTCATATACAATATCAATTTGTTCCAAATTTTCTTTGATTAATCGCTTTGTTTTAGCCATATGTCCTGGATACCAATTTATATTTGTCTGATTTTGTCGATTATTTTCCATTGTCTTCACTTCCTAATTTTGTTACCATTTTTCTTTCTTTTAATGGTAATATTTCACTTACTTGTTCGTCATATAAATTATTCGCTAATTCTACTGAGGCTCTTAATAAGGATTGTAGATTTTCATAAGGGGATTTATCATAGTCTAATCTATACAACCAGTCAAGATACTTAATTTTAGAAGCATCATTTGGCCTTCCATAAACAACTTTACCACTATGTAACCAATATCCAAATTCAACGTTTGTAGTAAAAGCTGCCATGTCTGGTAATTTTCTAGGTATCCAAAATAAAATTACTGTAGAATCTATTAAAGCAATTCTTTCCCACATTGCTTGATCAACATAATCCTCTTTCGGTTTCCAAGTAGAATATTCAGGAACATAAACGACTCCATCAAATCCTATTTGTTCTAAAATTTGACAAGCCTCTGTTCTCCAAGAAACAACATCCTCTCCTCGTGGAGTTGGCCCTGCTAAAAATATAGATTTTTTCCCCTTTATAACTTCTTGATCCGAATAATTAATTATCATATTACACCTCTTTCAATTTGCTTATATAAATTTTCTAATATTCCAATTAAACAATCAGTAGCAGTCTTATTGGTAACAGAAAATATTATTCTAACTAATTTTCTATTTATTTTAAATATATAAGGATTTTTTTGTTGTTCATCACCACATTGATAATTAAGCGCACTGTTTTTAGAGATTACTAATTTTTTTATTTCTTTTTCATACCAACCTCTAGCACCTTTTGCCACTCCTCCACCTCTTTTAGCAATTTCAAATTTTCTTTTAAACTTTATGGATGTTTTCTCTTGCAATATCTGATATTTCAATCTCCCCCATGTTTGTAAGTGCTACTTCCTTATCAGTCATATTATATAAACAATTTCATGAAATTTCTCCTATGGCTGCCTTTTTATTTCTTGCATTTTTTTTACTTTAACCTTATTTTTTTCTTCCACTTTTTGTAATTGTTCTTCTACTGCTATGATTTGTTTTTGCTTTTCTAATAGTTTTAATTCTATCGCTTCTAATTTCGTTTTCATTTTGTCATATTCATCAAATGGAATTTTCCCATAAAATTCCATTTCAACATCTTCTTTTAACTCTTTGATTTCTTGTAAAGAAGTCACTACCATAGTATTTAATTGTTTTAACGCAAGTTGTTCATTATATATGTGTTGTGTGAAATCTTTCCATTCAATGTAAACTCTTTGTTCTTCTTTTAATCTAAGACTGTTTCTCATTCCACGAATACTATTGCCAATCAGTGTAAGTCCTAAAGCAGTCCCAAAAATACGATGCTTAGAAAAAGGAATTGTAAGTACACCCAAAGTAAACGTTAACACTTGCCCTAATAAATGATGAAGACCTTGGAAACGATATTCTACTTTCTTACTAATATCTACCTGTTCTATTTTTTCATTCATTCTATGTAAATAATTTTTCTGTCTTTCTAATTCAGCTTTAATTAATATCTCAGCTTCCTTACTAGCTTCTAATCTTGAACGATAAATTTTTAGTTTAAGACTTTTTCTTTCGTTTGATTTTTTTTGATTACTTGATTTTTCATTTTTTGATTCTATAGACTTTTCATTTTGAACTGGTTGATTTAGAGTTTTTAACTGAGAATTTGAATTCCTTTTTTCTTCCATTTGCGATTTTTTTTGCATGCTCTTTTGAAAAAGAACTGGAAAGACAATCAAAGTTCCTCCTGCTACTGCCCCCATAACAACACTTCTTTTTAAATTACTATCTACAGGTTTTTGTTTCATAGAAGAGTTCTCTATTTTGGTTCCTTCTTGTAGTTTTTCTGGGTCTCGTTTCTTAGTTTCTTTTAAAATTTCTTGTACCTCTTTCTTTTCCACTTTCCTTATACTTTGTAAGGCAGTTTCTACTCTAGAAAGTTCTTTTTTACACATTTGTTCAGCACTTTCTAAAGTTTGGACACCAACTACCATTTGTTTTATTTTTCCCTCTTTTATGAGTGCGATATTCGATAATTTAGGATTTTTTCTTTTTACTTGCTGATATTCTTTTTGCAATATTTCTATTTTGTATAACTCTTGTTCTAGCTTTTTCTTTTTCGCTTCTAATTTTTCAGGTTCCACTTCTTTTTTTATTTCAATACCTACTTGTGATACTACTTTTGTGGTTTCTTTTTCTAATTTTTCTAATTTCTTATCTAATTCTTGTCCTACTCCAATTCCAACTTTTGGCTTTTCTTCTACTACTTCAACTACTTTATCTGGCCTTTTCCCGACGGGAAATAATTTTACTACAATCCCCTCTTTTTTACCTAGTGCTATTGGAGTTTTTGATAATTTCCACCTTTTTGTTTCTCTTTGACCAACAACTTCTTCAATTATTTTTTTTCGTGTCTCAATCAATCTTCTTTTTCTTAATAATGCTTCTTCTTTTCTTTTTTTCTGTTTTTTTCTCCATATCCGAATTAACCAAAATTGATAAATTCTATTTTTTATTGACCCTTTTGCTCCATGCACATTCATCACCGCACTTATTATAACATGTATTATATAATGAAGTAAATTAATTCAAATTTTTATTAAAACCTATATACATTTCATTTCAAAAAAAAAGAAGTTACTCTTTTCTTTGCTTCGCTACTGCTAATCTCAATAATAAACATTTTTCTGGACCAAGCTCATCATTTCCTAATTTTTTTTGCTCTCTTTCTAATTCATATCCATATACCTCATTTAGCAAGGTTGGCCTCATGAATGTCTGATAAGCATCTTCATCCATACATATGTTATGAGCAAAATCAAATACTTTTCCATCTTTCTTTATATAACTATGATAATGTTTTCTACCAAATTGCAGAGGCATTAAGGAAGTTACTGCCTGATATTCTGGGTTTTCTTTTGTAAATCGTTCTGTCGCATCATGACAAAAACCATAATAACTTCTCCTATTTGCATATTCATAAATTCTTTTATCTGCTCTATAGCCTGTAAGTGGAGTAATAACTAAAGTTCCTTCTTTTGTATCTAATACATAATAGTCTTGAAGCTTTACTAAATTTTCAATAGAATAATAACAAGTCCAATTATTAGAAAACATTACTGACATACCACTTCTAAGTAATAAATCCATTGTAGCAAATATTGTTTGAAACTCTGCTGAATAACTATAATCTAACTTTTCTAAAAATGGCCACAAAATATCCCCATATCCAGAGGATATCATTCTATATAATTTAGAAAGAGAATCCAATTCTGAATGAAAAAAACATGGTCCATAGCATTCTTCAAAAGATTGTATTACCCCATTCGCAATTTTACAAACTTCTTTATACTCTTCTTTCGTTCGATTATAAACTTTGTATGCTTCCATAAAATCCCCCTTTTTTCTAAGGGGATATTTTATCATACATCTATAGAAAATACAAATAAATATTATTTCACCATTCCAAAACGGCTAAATGGGAAAATTCGAACACTAGCTGTACCAAGTATATCCCTTTTTTGAATGAGACCAATCATTCTACTATCACTTGAAGCGCTACGATTATCTCCCATTACAAAATAATATCCCTCTGGTATCTTTGAATAACCTAATTGCTTCAAAGAAAAATCAGCTGTAATGCTACTATATGGGTCATCTACTATTTTTGAATTAATATAAAGTTTCCCATTTACAAATTCAATAGAATCACCAGGAACACCGATAATTCTTTTTACTAGTTTTGAATTCATATAATTTAAAATAACAATATCTCCATATTGATAATTTTGGTCATATTTTTTCAGTAAAATAATATCTTTATTTTTTAATGTTGGATACATAGAAGTACCATCCACTCGCACTGGAGTTACCACAAATGTCCTAATAAAAATCACGCTCAAAATTATTAATACATAAGGAATTCCTTTTTTTATCCATTCCATATCATCACCATAGCAAAAATAAGACTATGCAGCCTTATTTTCCTTATTTCTTCTTTCTTTAATTCTAACTTGACCTTTAATATCTCTTAAATAACGAAGTTTGGCTTGTCTTACTTTACCACGTCTTACTACAGTTACTGAATCAATCTTTGGTGAATTTATTGGAAAAATTCTTTCTACTCCAACTCCACTTGATATCTTTCTAACAGTAAATGTCTTTCCTACTCCACTACCTTGAATAGCAGTGACAAACCCTTCAAAAGCTTGAATTCTTTCTCTTTTTCCTTCAATAATTTTTACATCAACTCTTACAGTATCTCCTACACGAAATTCTGGAATATCTGTTCTAATTTGACTTAATGTAATTTTTTCTACTAAATTCATATTACACTCTCCTCTATAAAATCTATGATCATAGGTTCAAAATATTATATCTAGCGGATCACGACGTAATAGATTTTATCATATATTTTTAATATATGCAAGCAAATTATAAAATAATATTATTGTTTTTTGTAGCGTTACAATAGATGTGACACCTTTTATATACAAAAAAGCAATAAGTCGTATAAAATATTAATTGAAACAAAAATTTATACGAAAGGACTTATT
>JAAWNF010000015.1 GCA_022798795.1 Bacilli bacterium | reverse complement strand
CTTTAAATGAAGATATTAAAAAAAGAATTGAACATGAAAAAAATCACAAGAATATTCCTAGTGATATTATTGCAAAATTCTATTTAGGTGCCGTTTTTAATGTCGGAACTGAATGGTTAAAAAATAATAATCATTATAGCAAACAGGATATTTTAGATTATTTAGAGATATTAATTTCTGAAACAATATAGCAAATACAAATTTGCTTTTTTTATGAATTTATAAAAGGCGCAAAAATATCGAAATTAATATTGCAAAAAAAAACAGTTTTGATGTATAAGAGTATACAAGAAAAATTTTTATTTCAGGAGGGACGGGAAAATGTTAACATTAACACCAAAACAAAAATCATTATTAGATACTATTATTCGTTATAGAGAGGAACATGGATATTCTCCAACTTATCAGGAACTTACCAATGCATTAAATATAAAACATATTAATAGTATTTATCACTTAATTATGGAACTAGAAAAAAAGGATGTATTAGAATTTCTAATAATAAATGGAGATCAATTGAAAAAACAGTTGGAAAAAAATTGAACAAAGATTAAATATTGGTTAGATATTTATTGGATATATGGACATTTCATTTACGATTCAAAGTTATTTGTGCTTTTATATTGGTGAGCGATTTATTTTATTCATTTTGAAATCGCTCCTATATAGGCCCCGTTTGTTATTGCAAAGGAATGTCTTTTTCTTTCATCTCCTCATTTCTTTGTAATGACAATTGTTTTATTAGAAAGGAGGTTTTGTATGAGAAAGTTAGAACTCAATATTAATAACAAAAATTATTCTTTGATGTTAACTAGAGAAAGTATTAAATGGTTAGAAGCAAATGGATTTAATGCTGCTGATTTTGATAAAAAACCAATTACTTTTTATGATTTAATTTGGACAAGCTTATTTTTAGCAAATCATAAAGATGTTAATCCAAATTTAGCAATTAAATTACTTGAGACTTATCAAGCAAGTGGAAAAAATATAACTTCAGTTATTAAATTTGCAATCGAAGAATATCAAGCTTTTATGTCTGCCCTAGCCAATACAGATACGGAACAGTTAACGATAACAGAAATTTAGATGAAACTAATAAAACATATAAAACGCTTACTGAATGGTTTTATGAATTATTACCTATGGCCATTTTATATGGAATGTCTTATGAAGATTTTTGGGAAAAAGACCCAAATCTATTTTGGCTTTATCGTTATGTCTATTTTACAAGGTTAGAAATCGAACAAACTATTTTTAATCACAATGCTTGGCTACAGGGGGCTTATTTTAATGAAGCTTTATCTGTTTCATTGTGTAATGCTTTTACAAAACAAAAAGCAGAATATTCAAAAAAGCCTTATACATTTTTAAATGGAGAAATAACAGAAGAAGAAAAGAAAAAGCAACTAGAAATACAAGTTGCTGATATTAAAGCAAGAATTAAGCAAGTTAATAAAATTAAGAATTGTCAATAATTTCTAATTTAACTCTTTGGTTTAATCTTTACTGCTGTTCCACTAATTGAAATAGAATATGCAGTCCTTGTAGAAAATCGACAGCAAATTACTGCATCTCCTCCAAGTTCTCTACATTGTTTTCGTAAACGATCCTTTACTATTGTAAGTATCTGATTTAAATATTCCTCTTTTGGATATGGGGACTTTAATCTTTCTGTCACATATAAACTATCCAAAATTTCATAATCCTCTTTTAAATCAGTAGTAGTAATTATTATATTCTTTTCTTCCATATTATTTCTCCTATCTATATTTAGTATATCAGAAATTTAACAGCACTTAAACAAATATTTGTAATATTTTGGCAAACATTTAAGGGTCTTAAATCAATATGGAATTAAAAATATAATTAACAAAAAAACTTCCATAATAGAAGTTTTAACTCTTTGATTTAATCTTTACTGCTGTTCCACTAATTGAGAGGGTCCATGCAGATGATGTTATCATATGAGAAATATGACATCCTATAATTGCATTTCCACCTAGCTCCTTACATTGCTTCTTTAAACGATCTTTTACCATAGTGAGCATTTGGTTTAAGTATTCTTCTTTTGGGTATCGTTTTGTTAATTCCTCTGTAACATATAAACTATCCAAAATTTCATAATCTTCTTTTAAATCCAATGTTGTAATTATTATGTTTTTCTCTTCCATATTATTTTCTCCTATCTATACTTAGTATATCAGAAATTTAATGAATTTTCTCTAATAATAAATTATTTTAATTTCATTTACAGAAAGGAGGTGAGAAAAATGAGTGAACAAGTATTAAATTTAAAGATTAATTCTAATATAGGTGATATTGAAAAAGATATTGAAAATTTAACCTGTAAATTTAGAACTTTAAAAAGTCCAGTTGATACTGTAACGAATAGTGTTAAACAGTTAAAAAATGAACTTTCTTTATCTGGTACTTCTAAAAATATACAAGATGTTTCTTCTAGTTTAAATACACTAAAAATTAATAGTGAATCAGTTGTAAATCTTTTAACAAAAATCAACAATTCTCAAGTAGATGGAAATGAATTTTTTCCAGATTTATCTGGTAGTATTACAAATCTAGCTAGCATAGCAACTATTGCAGGTACAATTTTTAAAGACGATGCTATTCCTACTTTTTTAACAAAAATTCCAAAAGCTTTAGGAAATGCAGGAAATGGTGTAAAAACCTTTTTCACTACTTTCAAAGAAGGAAATGGTATTAGTGGAATGTTTTCTGGCTTAAAGGATTCCATTGGAGGAGTTACTAGTTCTATTGGAGGATTATTTTCAAGTATTAGTCCTACTGTCTTAATTATTGGAGGAATTGCTCTTTTAATCGTTGGAATTATTGCAGTATTAAAGAATCTATATGATACTAACGAAGAATTTAGAGCTGGAGTTGATAACATTATCGCTTCTATTAGACCAACAATTGAAACATTCTTTGAAGCTATTGGAAACATTATTGGTGTTGTTATGGAAGTATTACAAAACCTATTTGAAAATGTCATTATGCCAGTTGCAGATTTTCTAATTGGTGTTTTTAAAGTAGCTTGGGAAAATATTTCAAATATTTTAGAAAATGTTATTATTCCAATTATTACAAATTTAATTGATACAATTTCTTGGTTATGGGATAACGTTTTAAAACCAGTATCTGATTTCCTAATTGGAATTTTCTTAAGTGCTTGGCAAGGTATTTCAAACATATTTGAGAACGTTTTACTTCCAATTATTCAAGGAATCATCAATACTTTTACTTGGCTATGGGATAATGTTTTAAAACCTATATGTGATTTTATGCAACAAATCTTTAAAACAGTCTTTGAAAATGTTTTTAAATCAATTGGAGAAAAAGTAGATGCTGTGAAAACTATTTTTGAAGGTATTATTAGCTTTGTAACAGGAATATTTTCACAAGATTGGGAAAAAGCTTGGGAAGGAATTAAAAAAGTATTTAGTGGCATTTGGGAAGGTTTAAAATCAGTAATCAAGACACCAATAAATGGCATTATTGATATTTTAGAAAAATTTATCAATAAAATTATTGATGGGTGGAATGGTTTTAAAAAAATACTGAACAAATTTAAAATCGACATTCCAGATTGGTTAGGTGGCGGTTCTTTTGGTTTCAAATTGGAAATGTCTAAATCAATTGAAATTCCAAGACTTGAAAATGGTGGATTCCCTTCTCATGGTTCTCTGTTCATTGCTGGTGAAAATGGGCCTGAAATTGTTGGACATATTGGTTCAAGAACAGAAGTTTTAAATGGTTCACAAATTTCTGGTGCAATTTATAATGCGGTTTCTTCTGCAATGAGAGAAAATAGTTCTAGTTCAAAACAAGATATTAGAGTTTATGCAGAAGAAGGATTAATTGTAGAAAAAGTATCAAGAGGAATTAATCAACATGTAAAACAAACAGGTTCATTACCATTTACAATTCCAATATAATATATGAAAAAAAGGTAGTAGAATTTCTATTACCTTTTTTTATCCTTCATAAAGTAGTTCTATTTTTGACAACTTATAAGTTAGTCCTGCTTCTGTACCAATATCAAAGCGAAGTTGACTATATGTTCCTCCAGGAAAGCTTAATTCAATGTAACTATTTCCTGCTTGTATGTTTCCTCTCGTCGAATTAGCTTCTGAAAATGGTGCATAAAATATTTGTATGTATATATTTTTAGTAACTGGCTCTGCAAAATAAATTCTTGCTTTTTTTAATCTCTTATAACTACTTGTACTTGAATATACCATTTGTGGGTCTCCATTTGTAGTGGTAAAAGTGTTTCCAGAACGTGTTACTCCGTGTAATGTTGAACTATGATTTAAAATACTTGCTGCATATATTGATTTGTCAATCACAGATACTGATGTTGGTACCATTTCACTGATAAAACCAGTATTGCTCTTTACCATCACTTTTGCATCTCCATTAGCACTAAAATACTTGAAGTTTTCTTTTTGCCAAGTAACTCCTCCATCAAAACTATAACTATCGATTCCACTTCTAGCATTCCCTTTTACAAATAAAGAAACATTATTTCTAGTAGTTGTTGTAGAACTACTATGTACTTCTATTCTATCTATTTTATAGGTTAATCCAGTTTCTGCTCCAATATCTAATCTAAGACGACTATAATTATTTTGTGGAATATCAAACGAAATTGATGTTGCACCCTCTTTAGCTGGTTTTGAAATAGAAGCTTGTTCAGAATGAGGATATCCATAAAATACTTGTACTCCCATATTTTGAGTAATTGGCTCTGCAAAATGGATGGTTACTCCATTTATCTGTTCATATTTTCCAATATCAGTAAAATCCATTATTGGATCATGAGATGTTGTAGTAAAGAGATTCCCAGATTGTGTCATATTTTTCATTGTATAAGTTTCAGCTGGATATATATTATATCCAATTGAAGTTGTTAAGGTAGGAGTTGAACTATCAATTTTAAATTCCCCACTTATCGCTGTTGATTCTCCACCATATTCATTTGTTCCTTTTAGCTTAATTTGATAAATCCCTGTTTCTGTTAACTTAATTTCAGCAGAAACACTTTTTCCACTTGCTTCCACAGTTGTTTCTCCTAAACTTACTCCATCTCGAACAAGTTCATAAGAGAAACCTGTTATATGAAAAGTATCAGTTGCTACAACTGTCAAGGTTGTCTCAGCAAGCCAAATATTATCAGTACTCATACTACTATAATTTAATATTGGACCTTCGGCACCCTCTAAAATAAAAGTTCTTTTGGCAACTGTCGTATTTCCTTCTGAATCACTTGCTTCATATGTAATTTCATATGTTCCAACTTCTAATTTTAATTCTCCTATTATTTTTACTGTATTCTCATTTACTTCTATCTCACCATCATTTTCATCAGTTATCGTTACTCCTTCATAAAAGTTATAAGTAGCAACTTGATTTAATTTTAATGTTACAGTCTCAGGATCAAAAGTAATTTTTGGGCCAGCACTATCTACAATATGAACAGTTCTAGTTACTTGAACTGTTTTTCCATTATTACTAGCTTGATAAGTAATCAAATAGGTTTTTCCAGCTACAGAAGTATCAACAGCATCTACTTTTACTCCCCCTAATTCAATACTCGTTTCATAACTTAAATTTCCCCCATCTATCGTTTTAGCAGTTGCTCCAAGTTCTTGATATGTATTACCTTGTTTCAATTTGATAACACTTTTCCCATTTAATGTTATGACTGGATCTTTCGCATTATCTGGAATGATACATTTTCCTTCTTCATATTGAATCATTCTAATATTTTGATCATTTTTTCCTTTTATAGCACACCATTCATTATTATGAATTGCTAATGTTATTTCTCCTTTTACACTAATTTGTAACATTCCACCCTTTGGTATTTCTCCAGAATATTCTAATTGTGGTCTTGTTTCACCATCAAATAAAAATGTTTTTTCTTCAATAGTATCATTTAATATCATACTAGTGTAATATAAATTTCCACTTTCTAATATTCCGTAAGAACTATCTAAGAATGCACTTTTTCTAACACGCCCTAAAATATTTAAGATAATAGGTGTTGCTATAAGCGCAATAATCGCTAGTATTACAATAACTGCTAACAATTCTATTAATGTAAATCCTTTTCTTTTCATATCATCACAAGTCTTTCTATTTTTATTATAACAAATTTTTTTTAATAAAAAAAGAGAATAATTCTCTTCAAATTTATGAATATGTTATTCTCTATCATTTGCCATAACATCCTTTGTATATTCTCTGATTTGGTATTTTGGCAAATTGGTTATTTCCATAATCTTTTCTATTGGAAATTTTCTAATTACTAAATTTTTAGCAGTTTCCAGTTTTCCACACATAATTCCAAATTTTTCTCCGTGGCGAAAACCTTTATCATATTCTTCTTGCATAGCACGTTCCAGATTTTCTTTTATTCTTTCAAACATTGTTTCCCCCTTAAGCTTTGTATTCCATTATTTGTTTTTTTGATAGTTTTGTTGCTTTCATAATTACTTCTAACGGAATTCCATCTGCAAGCAGATTTTTAGCAGTCTCTAATTTTGCTTTTCTTTCTCCTTTTTTTACCCCCCTTTTTTTCTCCTTCTGTATAAGCATCCATTCTTTGAAATTTCATTTCATCTTCATATTTCCAAAACATAATCTCACCCACTTTCGTTTTTATATATTTTGTTGGTTCTTCATTATAAGATTTTGCTAACTGAACAAAGATATCCAAATTCTTATTTTTAACACTTTCTAATTTTTCTATATTTTTTGCTGTAAATAATGTTTGATACTGATTTAAAATATTTTTTTCATGTTTGGCTTTTACAACAAATATTTTTACTTCTCTTCCATCTTGAAATCTATCTTGAAGACTTTTTTCTAATGTTTGATATTCTAACAAGTCTTTCTTTTGATACTGATAATTTAATATCCAAAATATAGTTACTGGATAAATTCCACTATAATTTTCATCACCTTTTTGCCAGTCTAGTCTACTAAAATAATTCATATAAATATTGGTTCTATTTTCTAAGCTTCCACATCTACGATTCTGCATTTCTACAATTACATAATGTCTACCATTCATAAGCACCAAATCACATTCTCCTGCTTTTAAACCTTTATTCTTATTTGGTATTCTTGGACTAATAAAATGATATCCTGACAAATCAAAATTAAAAACATCCCTTAACATTTGTTTTAAAAGTATAAAATTACTAAATACACATTTAAATAAATAATCATTACTTAAGTTATAAAATTGTTGTTTCATATAAATTCCTCTTTTCTAAGAAGAATTACTATCTACATTATAATAGAATTTATTATATCTTGTCAAGTAGATAATAATTTTCCTCAAAAGTATTATTCTATAAAAATAAAAGAAAGTCCTATCTTTTATCAAAAAAATAATAGATTTTGAAAAAAAGGACTAAAAAGTCCTATTTTACAACAATGTTAACAAGTTTTTTAGGAACTGTAATCATCTTTACAATTTCTTTTCCTTCAATATTCTTTTTCACATTTTCTATTTCTAATGCAAGACGTTCCATTTCTTCTTTAGAAGTATTTGTTTCAACTACTAGTTTTCCTCTTACTTTTCCATTTACCTGAACAATCATTTCATAACTATCTTCAATCGTTTTTGCTTCATCATAAGTTGGCCATGAAGATGTTGCTATTGTAGTATTGTACCCTAAATATACATTCCATATTTCTTCTGTAATATGAGGACAAACTGGATTTAATAGTTTCACAAATCCTTCTGCATACTCTCTTGATATTTTCTCATTTTTATATACCGCATTGATAAAAATCATCATTTGACTGATTGCTGTATTAAAATTCAAAGTTTCATAATCTTCTGTTACTTTCTTTACCGTTTGATGATAAATTTTCTCAAGTTCTAAAGTGTTTTCTTCTACTACTTTACCTTCTTCAAAAATACGATAAATTCTATCTAGAAATTTCTTAGAACCATCAAGTCCAGTTTGACTCCAAGGTTTATCTGCACCAAGTGGTCCCATAAACATTTCAAACAAACGTAATGAGTCTGCTCCATGAGTCTTTACTACATCAGATGGATTTACAACATATTTTGGATAGCGCTTTCCCATTTTTATTCCATTTTCTCCTAGAATCATTCCTTGATGAACTAGTTTTTGAAATGGTTCTTTTACTGGTACTATTCCTTTATCGTATAAATATTCATTCCAGAATCTTGAATATAGTAAATGTCCTACTGCATGTTCTGGTCCACCTACATATAAATCTACTGGCAACCAATGTTTTAGTAACTCTGGGTCCGCAATTTCCTTCTCATTTTTTGGGTCAATATATCTTAAGAAATACCAACTAGACCCAGCACTTCCTGGCATTGTTGAAGTTTCTCTAATTCCTTTTTTTCCATTTATTTCAACATTTTTCCACTCTTCTGCATTTTCTAATGGTGCTTTCCCATTTCTTCCCTTATAATCTTCCATTTTTGGTAAAATTAGTGGAAGTTCAGAGTCCTCTAATAAAGCCATTGTTCCATCTTCCATATGAACAATTGGAATCGGTTCTCCCCAGTAACGTTGACGTGCAAAAATCCAATCTCTTAAACGATAATTGATTTGTTTTTTTCCTATATTATGTTCTTCTAACCAATCTACCATTTTTTTGATTGCATCTTCTTTATTTAGTCCATCCAAGAAACCTGAGTTGATATGAATTCCATCTCCTGTCATCGCACTTTCACGAATGTCAATATCATTATTTTCATCTTTTAACACTTGAATAATTGGAATATTAAATTTTTTTGCAAAGTCATAATCTCTTTCATCATGAGCTGGTACTGCCATAATTGCTCCCGTTCCATAGGTTGCTAAAACGTAATCAGAAATCCAAATTGGTATTTGTTCATTATTTACAGGATTAATTGCATAAACTCCAGTAAATACACCAGTTTTTTCTTTGTTTAATTCTGTTCTTTCCAATTCTGATTTTGTTGCACATAATTTTTGATATTCTTCTACTACTTTTTTACACTCTTCTGTCGTAATTTCATTTACAATTTTATGTTCTGGAGAAAGTACACAGTAAGTTGCTCCAAATAAAGTATCTGGACGCGTTGTAAATACTGTAAAGTCAAGAGAAGAACCTTCTATTTTAAATGTTACCAAAGCTCCTATTGATTTTCCAATCCAATTTCTTTGAATTTCTTTGGTTGATTCTGGCCAATCTAGTTCTTCTAAATTTTGAAGCAATTTTTCTGCATATGCTGGGATATCCATAACCCATTGTTTCATATTTTTTCGAATAACTGGATACCCTCCACGTTCACTTTTTCCATCGACTACTTCATCATTGGATAATACAGTACCTAGTTCTTCACACCAATTTACTGGCATATCAATATATTTTGCATATCCATCAAGATATAATTTTTTGAATATCCATTGAGTCCATTTATAATAATCTGGGTCTGTTGTAGATAGCTCTCTACTCCAATCATAAGAAAAACCAAGTGATTTAAGTTGACCTTTAAAAGTTCCAATATTTTCAAATGTAAATTTTTCTGGATGGTTTCCCGTATTGATTGCATATTGTTCTGCTGGAAGACCAAAAGCATCCCATCCCATTGGATGTAATACATTATATCCTTGCATTTTTTTCATACGTGATACAATATCTGTTGCAGTATATCCTTCTGGATGTCCTGCATGTAATCCTACTCCTGATGGATAAGGAAACATATCAAGAGCATAAAATTTTGGTTTGGAAAAATCCCAAATATCTGTTTTAAATGTTTCATTTTCTTCCCAATATTCTTGCCATTTTTTTTCTATTTTTTTAAAATCATACATGTTTATTTACCTTCCTTCTTTTTATAAAACATTCCTATCAAACAATAGCACAACATAATAAGTGGAACGAGTATTACAAATCCAACCAATAATTTTAAAATATAATTATTTATAAAATCTGTAATGAAAAAAGTAAATGCAATAATAAGACTATTTGCCAAAGCAATAATGCGAGCAAAATTTTTCATATTAATTTTAGAAGTAATGAGCTTATACTTTTTTATAATAAAAGCTGCTTGACCACTCTTTTCAAATTCTTTTATTTTCTTCTTATTATGAATTACTGTAATAGCATACAATAAATAAATGAAGAAAAAAACAATAAAAGTTACAATAATTCGTTCCATAAAATACCTCCTAACAAAAAAATATCATGATGTAAGGACGAGTAGAACCCGCGGTACCACCTTACTTCATAATATTTTATTATGCACTTACTCTGTTAACGAATGAGCTCCGCTATTTTCTAATAGAACTAGACAAACAAGTTCAGAAACTCCATATGCAGATTTTCACCAACCATCTGTTCTCTATAATACTTTCATTTCTTACTACTTTTATCTTTCGTTTTTTATTTGTTCCATGTCAAATATTATAATATAAGTTCCAAGAATATTCAAGTCTTTTTTATACTTGGTCAATATATTCTAACAATTTTAAAAATAATTTCATAAATTTACGTTCTAAAATTCCTCTATTTGCCATTTTGCGAATTTCTATTCTTTTTTTCTTAATTGTCAATTCAGGGTTAAATAAGACTGCATCTACTTTTTCTTTTAATTCTGTTTCTATCTGCAAATCACTAATAATTCCTTCAATATCTTCATTAATCAAACGAACCGCATCAATTTCAATATCTTTCCCTTTACAATTAATGGTTAATTGTCCAATCGTTTTCACGTTTTTTACTTCTACAATAAAATCTGGTCCTTCTACATAAGATTCATATCCTAATTTTGTTTCATTAAAGTAAACAATAACATCTTTAGATTGTTTTGTATTTCGAAATCTAAATTTATAGTTTCTAGTCATTGGAACAATTCCACTTTTTCCTTCTAATGCTCTTACAATAACTGTATAATTGTTTGGCATATAATTATAATCAATTGATGTTAATAAGTAAAACCCTTTTCGATATAAATCACTAACACCATCATCTTCATAAAGTTTATAAATATTATTTTTCCCAGGGAAAATCTGAATTTCCATATTTTTAGGTGGTGTAGTATCATTTGGATTATCATTTTCTCCAAGTGGTATAATAGAACCAGCACGAACAAACACTGGATAGTCTTGGTCTCTAAAAAATGTTGTATAGTTTCTTCCACCTGGGAATTTCTTTCCTGTTACAAAGTCATACCAGATTCCTTCTGGCATAAAAAATTTATGAACAACTCGATTCATTACATAATCTTTCTTTTTTGTAATTGGTGAAACAAAGAAAGCACTTCCAAAATAATATTCATTTTTATATAGTGGGTCATCTACCATCTCTGGATATTGATAATAAATTGGTTCTATTAAAGGCGTTCCAAACTGGTGATATTTATAAGCTTCTGTATAAAGATATGGAATTAATTTATGACGTAATTGTAAATAATTTTTTGTAATTCCATAAGTTTTCATACTCCAACGCCAAGGTTCTCTTTTATAGTATTTTCCTGCTTCTGCACCAAATTTCATAATTGGTGAAAAAACACCCAATTGAACATAACGAATATAAAGTTCACTATCTTCCACACCTTTAAAGTATCCACCAATATCATGACTCCAAAAGCTTACTCCCATATTTGCTGCTGCTAAATTATGAAGTGGAATTTTCTTTAACGTCTCCCAACCAACTGTTGTTTTTCCAGAATACAAAACAGGGTAACGATGCGGTGCTACAAAAGTATTTCTTGCAAGTACCATCGGTCTTCTTTTGTAGTTTCTTGTCATGTCATAAAATTGATAATGTTTTAATAACTGTAATTCTGCTATTTTTTGCTTGTCAAAATAGTCTATCCAAAAGAAATCAGCTCCCATAGCATCTAATGGATGAATAAATAGTTTCAGATAAACATCTACAATCTTTGGTTCATATACATTAAATGGAATGGTTCCGTTTTCATCTGTTCCTAAATACGTTTTTGCTTTTTCATAATATTCATCAATGGAATAAAATCCTTCCATAGGATTAATATTAAGTCCTAAACGAATGCCTTTTGAATGAAGATAGTTAGTCATATCGATTGGAGAATGAAATAGTTCCTTATTCCATGTAAATCCTGTCATCAAATGCTTTTGTTTTTCATAAGTTCTGATATGCCAATCCTTATCTAACAATAAAACTGATAATGGTATTTCATAACGATGAAAATCATCAATTAAGGTTTTCAATTCTTCATCATTATAGGTAATATTTCGATTCCACCAATTTCCAAGTGCGTATCTAGGAATTAATGCTGGTTTTCCCGTAATAGAAAAATAATCTTTTAAACACATGTCAAAGTCTTTATTATAACAAAATAAATAGATATCAATTTCTTCAGTTTCTCTAGGAGATAATGTTCCATTTGGGTTTAAGATATCTGTTTTAGAATCGTCAATACTAACAAATCCGTCAATAGAATACAGTGCCTTTCTAAAATGTACTTTCCCATGTTTATCAGAAAGCTCTGCTCCTGGTGCTCCAAAGTTTCTTACTTCTGGATGACCATAGTACCAAATTCTATCAGTATTTTTTAATTCTACTTTTAAGTTAGACATTGGATTTACTTTTCCACCATAAAATGGTTTTTCTTTTGTATAGTAAAGTTTTAAATAACTAGTTTCAATTTCTAAATAGTTATTATCTTCTCTTTTATCAAAATTACATTCTGGTAAGGCTCGATACCATATTTGATTTGTTGGAACGTCTAAAAAATTTCCTGTTTCACTGTATTCTAAACGTAATAATCGTTCTGTTAAAACAGTAATACGATACTTTTGTCCTCTTATGATTTGTTTTGGATTCATAAGAGCTAACTCGTGGTTCATTTCAAATTGCTCACCTAGATTATACATGTTATCACATTCCTTTTATAATTCTTCTATTTTCATAAAGTTTGTATGTTTTACTTCTTTAAATGGATATCCACCTGTTACAATAATTTTATCTCCTTCAGTAGTATCCATTAATGATTTTGTAATTTCTTTTGAACGACTAATAATTTTATCAAATGAACTTAAATCTTCAATGAATATTGGAGTTACTCCAAAATGAAGATTTAAACTTTTTACGGTATTCATATCAGGGCTTACCGCGATAATTGGACAACTTGGACGAAAGCGGCTCATTTTTCTAGCTGTATAACCACTAATGGTAGGTGCAATAATAGCTTTACATTTTAATCTATCAGCACATTCTGCTACACTATAAGCTATCATTCCAGTGATATCTTGTTTTTCTGTTCTCATTGCTTTATCTAATAATTCTAAATAATTGATATCTTCTTCTGCTGATTCAATAATTTTTTCCATAATCGATAAGGTTTCTATTGGAAATTTTCCTACTGTTGTTTCTCCAGATAGCATAACTGCATCCGCTCCATCCAATACAGCATTTGCAACGTCGGATACTTCTGCTCTTGTTGGTCTTGTATTTGTTTCCATAGTAGCTAATAATTCTGTTGCTACAATACTTACTTTTCCCATATTATGACATTTACTAATGATACTCTTTTGAATCCCTGGAACTCGCTCCATTGGAACTTCTACTCCTAGGTCCCCTCTTGCAATCATAATTCCTTCACTCACTTTTATGATTTCATCAATTTCCTCAACTGCTCTTTCATTTTCTATTTTCGCAATAATTCCAATATGGTCATTATTTAAGTCAATTAAGATATCATTCACATTTAAAACGTCTTCTGCACTTGATACAAAGGAAAGTGCCAAATAATCTACTTTCATTTGATTGGCATATAAAATATCATTTCGGTCTTTGTTACTCAAAAATGGCATTGATAGTTTTACACCTGGTGCATTTAAGCCTTTGTTATCTTCCAATACACCTTCTTTTAAAACTTCACAAAGTAAATAATTGGTTCCTTTTTCTACGACCTGTAGTTCAATCATTCCATCATCTAATTTTAAAATAGAATTATATTTTACATCGTTTAATAGCCCTTTATAATTGACACTAAATTTTGTACTATCTCCAACTAATTCTTCCATATAAATTCGAATATAATCACCTTTTGCTAAGAAGGCTTTTCCACCTACAAATTTTCCGACTCTTACATTTGGTCCTTCCGTATCTAGCATAATTGATACATGTGTTTTCAATTCTTCATTTAATTTGTGAATTTTATCAATTACATTTGTACAAAAATCATAACTAGCGTGTGTTAAATTCAGTCTAATAACATCCATTCCATCTGTAATCAATGATTTTAATGTTGCTTCATCACTACTGGCTGGTCCTATGGTTGCAATTATCTTAGTCTTATTCATAGTATCACCTTATAATATTATACCAAGATTTGCCATTCCTACAAAGAGATTTTTTTAAAATTAAATAAAAAGATAAGCATTTAACACTTACCTTCTTAGTCAAACAAGCAACTCCAAAGGATACAAACGACATCTCTTCTAGGTTGCTCAATTTTTTCACTATTGTTTTATTCCTGCTTCTTCTTGTTCTACTACCTTATAAACATATTGATTATTTTCTATCGTTATTTCAATTTGCAAATCATCTGGAAACAATTCTTTTGTTATTGGATTTCTAACTTCTTCTGGTAATAAACCAGAACGTTTAATTTCTCCTAATGTAAGATAAGATGTATTCCCTTCTTCTGGCAATATATCTGTATTTTTTATTGCATAATCATGAGCTGCTTTCTCAATCGTTTCAATTTGAACATTGTATAATTTTTGTTTATTATTTTTTATTGTTTTTGAAACAACTGGGGTAATTAAAAGTGCTAGAAGTGCTAATACAGTTAAAACTCCTAATACTTCTGGTAATGTAAATCCACTCTTTTTCATAGCTTCACGTCCTATTCTTCTTTTATTATAATAAAAAAAAGAACAAATGACAAGCATTTATTCTAATACTTCTAGAGTTCTCACAATTAGTTGATATTTATCAAAACGTTTTTCTATTTTTCCACTAAATTTCACAATATTTCCCACTTCTATATTTGGATATTGTTCATAAATTTTTGGGAATAAAACAATATCTAGATTAGAAATTTCATCACTACCAGTAATAAAACACATCATATCATTGTTTTTAGTACCAACTTCCTTTTTCTTATCTACATAAGCAATAATTGTTACATTTTTATCAAAATAATTTTCAACTTCTGCCAACAATACATTTTCATTTAATTTCAGTCGATATTCTGTTACTGGGTGATTGCTTAAGTAAAATCCAAACATTTCTAGTTCATGTTCCATCAATTCATGAGTCGTATATTCCTGTTGTATCGCTAGTTCTGGCTTCAACGCATATTCTTCTGGCAAGTCTTTTACTAGTTCTCCATAATTAATAATCAAATCAAGATTATAAATTAAAGTTTTTTGATTCATTCCCATCTGTTCAAAACATCCAGCTTTTATTAAACTTTGTAATGTTTTTATATTAATAGTTTTTCCATAACACCGTTTAATAAAATCATAAACATCTAAAAATAATCCATTCTTTCGCTCTTCAAGAATCGTATTTACTGCATTTATTCCAAGATTTTTAATGTTTGAAAGTGGAAATCTTACTCCATCTTTTTCTACAATATACTCTTTTCCACTTTGATTAATATCAGGTTTTAAAATTTCAATATGATTTATTTTACACTCGTAAATATAATCTTTGGTTTTAATACTTCCAATATGCATATTCAATAAATGTTTCATAAAATAAAGTGGATAATGTGCTTTTAAATAAGCCATTCTGTATGAAATCATGGCATAAGCTACTGAATGGGCACGATTAAATCCATAATCCGCAAATTTTAAAATTAAATCATAAACTTTGGTTGCTATTTCTTCTTCATATTCTCGCTCTACAGAACGCTTTATAAAACGTTCTTTTTCTTTTAATAAAACATCTTCCTTTTTCTTACTCATAGCTCTTCTTAGTATATCTGCTTCTCCTAAAGTATAACCAGCCATAATATTTGCAATTGTCATAATTTGTTCCTGATAAACAATAATTCCATAGGTGTTTTCTAAAATTGGCTTCAAGTCAGGATGTAAATAATTTATCTTTTCTTTGCCATGCTTTCTTTTAATATAAGAATCAATATTATTCATTGGACCTGGGCGATATAAAGCAAGAGCCGCAAATAAATCTTCAAATGTTGTTGGACGAAATTTTCTTAAAAAATTTTTCATACCATCACTCTCAAATTGAAAAATTCCCATTGTATTAACTGTTGTAAATAATGATAATGCTTTTTCATCTTCAGCCAAAATCGTATCAAATGTTAAATCATCAGGAATATCTTTTAGTGTATCTGCAATGAGCGTTAAATTACGAAGTGCTAAAAAGTCCATTTTTAGAAGACCTAAAGACTCTAAATATTCCATAGAATACCCTGTTAAATATCCATCTCCTGTTTTGTGCAATGGAATGACTTCATCTAAGTCTATTTGAGACATTACAATTCCTGCAGCATGAATGCTTGTGTGACGTTTTAATCCCTCTATTTTTAAAGATATTTGATACATTTTTTTTAGTTCTTGATTTGTTTTTAATAATTCTTGAAGCTTTTTACTATTTTGATAATTCTCTTTTAAAGAAATTCTGGAATCTAAATATTTACATACTTGGTCAACGATTGAAAGCTCAATATTCATAACTCTCCCGACATCACGAATCGCTTGCTTTGAACCTAATGTCCCAAATGTAATAATTGGAGCTACTTTTTTCACCCCATATTTTTCCATACAATATTTCACTACTTGGTCTCTTTTCGTATACTCAAAATCAATATCAATATCTGGCATTGTAATACGCATAGCGTTTAAAAATCGTTCAAACATTAACTGATATTTAATTGGGTCAATAGTGGTAATATTTAATAAATAAGCCACCAAAGAACCTGCTGCACTTCCTCTTCCTGGTCCTACTAAAATATCGTTTTCTTTTGCAAATTTTACATAATCCCAAACAACCAAAAAGTAATTACAAAATCCCATTTCTTCAATAACAGAAAGTTCATATTTTAATCTTTCAATATATTTTTTGGAGACTGTTTCTCCAAATATTCTTTTTAACCCTTCCTTACATAATTGTTTCAAATAAGTCATAGCTTCCATATCATCAGGACAATGATAAACTGGTAATAAATTTTTTTGAGTCTTTATACTTAAATTACAAGCGTTTAATATTTTTTGATTATTTTGATAATCTTTTTCTGGATATTTTTCCTTTATCTCTTCTACCACAGGAAATGAATAATCATGATAATCTTTTTCTACATTTTCTAACGTTATTCCTTCTCTAATCCCGTTTAAATATTGTAAATAATCGGCATCATTTTTTTCAAAATATAAAATTGGATTACAATATAATGTCTTTTCTTCTGATGGTACTTGTGTTCTTTCCTCTTTATTTGCATACCCAACATATAACTCTATAAATATTTTCTTCAAATCCAATAATAAAGGAAGACTACTAAAAGGAACAATACAAATTAAGTCATTATGATACTTGGATAAGTCTAATAATGATAGTTCTCTTTCACTTTTTAATGTTTCTAATTTTAATAAATTTTGGTAACCTAAATAATTTTTACAATATAAAATAATTGGCATTTTTTCTATTGTTATTTCTAAACCAACAATTGGCTTAATTCCGTTTTTTTGACATGCATAATAAAAATCGATTACTCCATACATATTTTGGTCTGTTATCGCCAATGCTTTGAGGTTGTGTTCCTTTGCATACAATATTAAATCCTCTATCTTAATTAAACTAGATAATAAAGAGTTATCTGTTTTTATATATAATGGTACATAACTCATAAAGACACCTTCTTACTTCTATATACTATCATATCAGAAGAACAATTGTTCGTCAATTATTGTAAGAAAAAAGTATCACTTTTTTGTGATACTTTTTAATATTCTAGTTGATATGGACTTTGTGCAGTTCCATTTCCACCTTTGATTGTTACATCTGGACTTAATTCAATAACTGGTCTAATAGCACGTGTTATTCCAATAGACTTACTATAGTCTGAAGTAGATACACTAGAGAAATGCCATACATAATCTCTATATTTGCTATCAGAATTGATTGTCCAAGATGTAAGACCTTCAACACGTCCTGTAGAACTTTGTCCAGTCATTAATTCACCTACACTTGCAAGTCCAACATATGCATATGTATATTTATCACTAGCAACTAAAGTTGTTGTTTTAACATCTTTACCTAATTCATAAGAATTATAATACCATTTTGTTAATAATAATGCATTTTTTTCTTTTTCTGTAAATAATGAATTATAAACTGTCGTATTTAAGTATTGTCCTACTCCTGAAGTTGTGTTGAATGTACCATAATCACCAAACTCGATTCTTGCATATCCGTTACCTTCTCTATAGAAAGTATCGTAAATCAATCTTGTTGATGCACCATCTGTCTTCATAATACGCCATGTATGTCCATTTAAAGTTACATATTCTCCACTATAACGTTTATTCAAATTCGTTCCAACTGTTGCAGTTTCATTCTTTTGAATATAATATGGTTCATCTTTTGTTCCTTTTCCTGATACAATGTTAACGTCTTTTGAAATCGTAATTACTGGTCTCATTGAATAAGGTTCATGGCTTAAATATCCATAATCTTTTTCTCCATTACCTACTACGATCCATAATGCTTTTGATGATGATGTTGTCATGGTATAGAATCTGTCTCCTGTGTTAAGGAATCCTTGTTGTCCTCCTAAAATGTTATATTCATCCATTGTCAATAATGCAACTTTTTCTTTTACAATATTCTTTGTTGGACAAGTATAACGAACATCTGTTAATGAAGTTAAACGTGAGTTACAGTAGTCACTTTCTACTACAATGTTTGAAGCATTACTTAAAGAGTTATAGAAATTAGTATTTAACCATTTTTCTGCATAACTTCCCTTAAATACACTTGATGTTCCATCTCCGTAAGAAAGTCCTGCAATACCTTCTTCAGTAACTAATTTTACAGTATTGTCTTCATTTATTTTGATTACTCTCCATAAATGTCCACTATACCAAATATAATTATCTGTTTCTTTTGTATTGTAACATTCTCCTGTTTCACTACATCCGTTTTCTTCTCTAAATATATCTGAAGTAGTTGCTAATACAACATTTACAGTTCTTGTTGCTGTTGCTTTATTTCCTTTTTTATCTGTTGCTGTATATGTTACTGTATAGCTTCCTACCTTATATGTATCAATATTATAGCTTACTTTTACATCAACAAATTCATCCAAATTATCTTCTGCTGTTGCACCTAAATCTTGATATATACTTCCATAACGAGTTGTAATTTCTTTGTCACCATTCAATGTGATAACAGGTGCTTTTGTGTCATCAACTGTTACAGTCAATACTATTGTTGCTGTATTTCCTGCTTCATCTGTTGCTGTATAAATAATTTCATAATCATTTAATTCTTTCAAATTTACAGTTCCATTAGATGATACAGTTACGTTCTCATCAAAATTATCTTTTACTGTTGCTGTTGGAATTGTATAGATTCCATCTTTTGAAGCTTCTACTAAAATTGTTTTATTTTCTGTAATAGAACTATCTACAGTAATTGTTGGAGCTGTTTTATCTAATTTAAATGTTTCTTGATTTGTTGCTACAACTGATCTATGTCCAGCTGCATCCACTGCTATAACGCGGTATGATAATGCTGATGATTCAAGATTTAAAGGTAATATAGCATTTCCATCTGTTGCTTCTAAACGAGCCTCATCTGTCCATATATCATTTCCTAAACTTACTTGATATAAGAAATGTGTTACCCCACTTGTCTCATCGTTTCCACTTAATAATACATTGATATCTTCTTTGTACCATCCATTTGAATTTGGAGTTTGATTAATAGTTGCTGTTACAGTTGGAGCAATTTGGTCAACTTGATATTCACTACTTGTTTTAGTAATAGAATTATCAGCTTTATCAAATGCTTTTACTTCAAATGTAATTTTGCTTCCATTAATAGTTTCTGGCATTTCAAATGTTGGTTCTGCAAAGTCTTCAAGTGTTACCCATTCTGTTACTGGAGTTCCATCCTTTAAAATACGATATTCATATTTTGTAACACCAGTTCCATTATCAGTCGCACTTAATTTTACTCTTAATGGCTTAATGTACCAACCATTTACTAGGTCTTCTGAGCCATTCAAAATCTCATAGCTTAAATCTGTTGGAGCTTCACTATCTACTACATTTACAGTTAATACTACAGTTCTTGTATTTCCTGCTTCATCTGTTGCTGTATATGTAATTGTTTGTTCTCCTAATTTTGTTAAGTCTACATTTCCTGTATATGTAACTTTTCTATCTCCTGAATAAGTGTCTGTTGCAGTTGCTGTTGGGATAGTATAAGTTTCATTTCTTGCTTCTACTGTAATTGTTGCATCTTCAGTATAAGCATTCTCTCCATCTACAATTGTAATTGTTGGAGCTGTGATATCATAAACAAACTTGATTGAAGTTGTATGACCAAGTTTATCTGTTGCTGTTACTGTATGTTCTCCTTCAGCATAGTCATTATTAAATGGATTTTCATCAATCGTGATTGATGCTAAAGTATCATCAGATACCTCAATTGTTGGTCTTTCTTTATAATGTTTGTCTTGTTCAACTCCTGTTATGATTGGATCTTTTGTATCAATTACAAATGTTTCTGTTGTTGTAAATCCTGCCTCATCTGTTACTACTACTACATATTCTCCATCTTGGAATGAATATTTATTGTCCTCTGTTAATGTTACTTCTTCTCCATTTACAGTTACAATAATAGCTGTAGCATCATTAAATGTAAGTTCTAATTCTTTATCAAAATATTTTTTGATAACATTTCCACTTGCATCTGTATCTGTTGCTTTTGGATTTTCAAGTCCACTAATTGTTGGAGCTGATTTATCAATTGTAAATGTTACTGTTTCTGTATTTCCTGCAGCATCTACTGCTACAATTGTATGAGTTCCTTCTACATCATAAGTAAATGTTTTTCCATCTTGAATATACTCATTATCAATAAATATTTCATCATCGATTTTTACTGTTGTTTTTGTAGCATCTGTTACAGTAATCTCTAATCCACTATTGTTAATTCCTTTGGCTGGAATTCCTTCAATAATTGGTTTTGATTTATCAATTGTAAATGTTACTTCTGTCTTATTTCCTGCTTCATCTGTTACTACTAATGTATGAGTTCCTTCAATATCAAAACTGTCTCCATTATTATATTCTACATCACCAATTTTAGCAGTTCCTTCTGTGAATTCAATATTAATTGCATCCCCATAAACCCCAGCTAATGGTTTTGTAATAATTGGACTTGTTTGGTCAATAATAAATTTTACTATTGTTGTATTTCCTGCTTTATCTTTTGTTGTTACTGTATATGTACCTTCTTCTTCTACAGTTGTTCCACTTAACAAGTTTCTATCTTCATATTCTTCAATATCAGTTTTATCTGTTTTATCACTTGTAAATGATATTTTTCCAGTTAATACTGGGAATTGAGAAATGTTTCCTCTATCTTCGAATGTAATTGTTACTGGTTTTTTATAGTAATATACTTTTTCAGTATCTTCTACTTCAGTTGCTACTTCTTCTGAAGTTAATGTCACAGTTGGAGCTGTTCTATCAACGATAAATGTTACAGAAGTTTTATTACCAGCTTTGTCAAGAATAACCAAACTATGTTTTCCTTCTTCCATAATAGAGCTTCCACTTGTAAATGGTTGTTTATTTAATGTTGCACTTTCTAAAGAGTAATCATCAAATTCAACAATTAATGTTTCATCTTTATATTGTGCTCCATGTTTTACTCCTGTTACTACTGGAGCTTTTGTATCAATTACAAATACTTTTGTTGTTGTATATCCTGCGTCATCTGTTACTGTAACTACATATTTACCAATTTCTGTTAAAGATGCTGTATAAACTCCATTTTCATCTTTTGCTAATGTGATATCACTTACTTCTCCATCTACATTTGTAAATGTTGCTGTAATTGTTAAATCTTTATCGATATTATCACGAATAGTAAGATTTAATGTTTCTTTATAATATGTTACAGTTCCATCTTGTTCTTCATAATCTTTTCCAGTTGCTTCTACATTCTCTTTATTTGTTAAAGTAATTGTTGGAGCTTCTGTATCTACGACTACTTTCACTTGTGTTGTATTTCCAGCAACGTCTGTTACTTCGATAATATTAACTTGGTTTGAAACAAATTCTGTTCCAGGAACATAACTATTTCCATTTAATGTAATTGTTGGATATCCTTCTACTGAAGTAATATTATCAATTGCTGTAATGTTAACAGATTCATTAAAGTAATATGTTGGAATCTCTCCAATACCATTGAAAGTTTCAGATTTACTTCCATCTATATTACTAATTGTAATTGTTGGTAATACTTTATCAACATTTAAATTTTTAGATACTGTTGTTACATTTCCAGCATTATCCATTGCAACGACTTTGACAACAACTTCTCCAGAAATTTCTGATGCTACTGGAATTGTGGTAATTGGAGTTTCACCATTTAATAATGAATTTCTTGCTCCTTCTTCCCCGTTCACTGTTACTGTGTAGTAACTATTTTCATAGTCAATTCCATTGATATCTTCTAAAGCATCAATATTGATTGTTGGAGTAGTTTTATACCAATTATTTGTTCCATCTGGAGCTGGTGCACTAATATTTAATGTTGGTAATGTTATATCTACAATAATATTAGATTCTTTTGTTACTGGAGTAACTTCTTCTCCTTCTGGATTAATTGTATAAGTTACTTTTCCTTCTTTATCATTTTCTTCTACTGTTACAGTTGCTGTAAATCCAGTTTCTGTTTTTGTTACAGTTGCTTCTTTTCCATTAATTGTAACTGTAGCATTTGAAAGTGCTTTATTTCCACTAAATGTTAGAGTTAATGTATCTCCTAATTTAGCATAATTTGTATTGCTTGAGCTCGTAAAGCCAATGGTTGTTTCATCAACTTTTGGAATTAATACTAAGTTTCCTAAATCAATTTTATCCATTGCTTCTTTGAACTCACTTCTTAATCCATCATCTGCAACTACTTTTTCAACATCTTTAATTAAATCTTGAATTGCTTTCCATGATTCTTTTGTATAATCTGCTTCATTGTAGTTTTCTTTTAAATCATTTTTTAATTCTTCTAATGCTGTTGGGTCAATTGGTAAACGAGCGGCTTCTACTTGTTTTCTAAGTTCTTCTACTTGTTTATCAAATTCACTCTTTAGCATAATTGTATGATTTGACATAATTGGTAAACTTAATTCAAAGATTAATTTATTAATAGCTGCTTCATGTACTGTTTCTTCATAATCGCCAGTTTTGTAATCTGCCATGAATTCTTTAACAGTTGCATTTGCATAATCATATAAATCAATTCTCTCTAAATCATCAATTGCTCTTTTTAACTGTGATCTTGTGAAATAATTTAAATCACTCTGTAATTTGATGTTAGCAATACTTTGATTTTTATAAGCTAATGCTTCTCTCCAAGATTCTTCTGTATAATCTGTTTCTACTAATTTATTAAATCTATCAATTTGAGCATTGTATTCAGTTAAATCTAATTCTTTTGGTTGTAATTTTAATGCTTCAATTGCATTCATTTTTTCATTTACAAAGTCTTGTGTAATTGCTTCAAGTTCAACATCTGAATTTCCACTTATAATGTTATTTAATTCATCAATTAAAGCTTGTTTTGCATTCCAAGATTCTTCTGTATAATCATCCTTATTTTCATTGTAAGAACCGAATTTATCTCCATTTGGATCTACAAATCCTGCTAAAGTTTTAAGCTTATTCTCTTCTTTACGCAATTTGTCTAAATTTAATACTCTTACTGTAATTGTCTTAGTTGCAATATTATTGCTACTGTCTTTTGCAGTAAATGTTACTGTGTAATCTGTTGGAGTGTTGATATCTACATTTGCTCTATCATCAGTTACTGCTACAGAACCTTCATAAATATCTTCTGCTGTTATTGTTGGATAAGTAACTGACGCACCTTTTTCCACAATAATTAAACTTATATTTCCATCAATTGTAATCACTGGTGCTTCTGTATCTTCAACAATTACTGTTTCTGTTACTGTTACTGTATTTCCTGCTTCATCAGCAATTGTATAAGTAACTGTATAAGTAGCTAATGCTGTTAAAGGAATTTCTGTTATTTCTTCTCCTGCATTATTTGTAATTATTTTTGTTACAGTAATTTTTTCATCTGCAGTGATTGTTGTCGTATCAATTCCAGTATAACTTCCTGTTTTTGCTACTTCTTTTCTTGTTGTAAATGCATTATCTTCTACTTCTATTCCTTCTGGGAATGTGATAGTTGGTTCTGTATCATCTACTGTAAATGTTACTGTAGTTACATTTCCTGCTTGGTCTGTTGCTGTTACTGTATATGTACCTTCACCTGTTACTGTTGAACCATTTGTAATTACTGTATCACCCAATTGAAGTGTTGCAAGTGTTGCATCTTCTACTTCAATTGTTACTCCTGATTTATAAGATTTTCCATCTTCAATATTCTTAATTACTGGTGCTTTTGTATCAATTGTAAATGTTACGGTTGCTTCATTTCCTGCTTGGTCTGTTGCAGTAAATGTATAAATTCCATCACCACTTACTCGATAATAACCTTCTTCATCTAGTTCAATATTTGCTTCTCCATCATTAATTGAAGTTGAATCAAATCTGATATCTACAATTGTAGCATCTGTAATTGTTAATTCTACATCGGTTTTATGATAAGAATTATTTGTTACATTAAATACTGGAGCTACACTATCAATAGCAAATTCTCTTGTTGTTGTATGTCCTGCTTCATCTGTTATTGTAATTTCATAATATCCATCTATAGTTACAGAATATTTTCCATTTTCATCTTTTGTTAATGTTGACTCTGTTGCAGTTTCACTACCAACTGCTGTATGATTCACTTTTACTGTTACAGATGACTGGTCTGTTACTGTAAATTCTACTTTTCCTGGATAGTATTTTTCTCCAACTAAATCTGTTTCTGGAGCGTCTTTATCAATAATAAATGTTACTGTTGCCTCATTTCCAGCTTGGTCTATGAGTGTTAATTCATAAGTACCATTTTCAGTTGCAGTATAACTTCCATCAGCATTTTTAGTAACACTTGGAGTTCCTTCTTTTGATGAAACAGTTACATTTGTTTTATCAGCAGTTACGAATGTAATTGGTGTTCCATAAACTGTACCATTTACAATTTCATTTCCATCTACTTTTGCTACTGGAGCTGTTTTATCAATTGTAAATGTTTTTGTTGCAGACATTCCTGCTGCATCTGTTGCTGTTACTTGATATATTCCCTCTTCTGTTGCAGTATATTTTCCATCTGTTGGGTTTAATGTAATTTCATTTCCATCTAATGTAACTTTTACTGTTACAGATGTCTGATCTGTTACTGTAAATTCTACATCCGTTTTATGGAATGAATTATCATCTACACTAATAATTGGAGCTCCTGTATCAATTGTTACTGTTCTTGTTGTGGTATTTCCTGCTTGGTCTTTTGCTGTAATTTCATAAACACCATCTTCACTGATAGAATAGTTTCCATTTGCATCTTTTGTTAATGTTGATTCTACAACATTTCCTGTTAAAGATGTATGTTTTACTGTTACTGTTACTTCAGTTGCATCAGTCACAGTAAATTCTACAGTATTTTTATAGAATGAATTATCATCTAGACTTACTGTTGGAGCTTCTGTATCGATTACAAATGTTACTGTACTTTCATTTCCAGCCTCATCTGTTACTATTACTGTATGTTTTCCATTTTCAG
>JAAWNF010000091.1 GCA_022798795.1 Bacilli bacterium | reverse complement strand
ATTTTTTCTGTCATTATATCAATTTATTCTATCTTCATAACTTAATTTGCTCATATAAAAACCTCGTTTCTTTTGTCCAACAAACGGGGTTCATATCATTTTAGCTATTTTTTTATTTTATAATACATCTATAATTACAACTAGATAACTTCATGAATATATTATAGTAGAAAGGAGAATAAGCATTGAAAAATAATATTAATTACGAAAAAATTATAAAAAAAATTGAAAAAGATAAAAAATGTATTAGTAATTGTTGTTTTGGAATTATAGGCCCTACTGGTCCTACTGAGCCTTCTGGTGGTCCTACTGGTCCTACTGGAGCTACTGGTGCTACTGGAAACAATGCCAATTCTACCGCTTGCTTTTGCGTTGACCAAATGAGAAATATCATTCAACAAATCATTACACTGTATCCAAATGATAATCTTATTATTGCTATGGAAAGTGGAAATAATGCAAGTGGTAGAGCAGGAAGTCTTCTTCCTGGTCCAAACAATAATCCAAACTCTGGACTTTTTCAGCTACTCAACAATCAAGGAACACCTGAAGAGGCTTTATCAATTTGTAGAATTGCTTCTATTACAATTACTAGTTCCACTTATAATGAAGCAATTAGTTATTTACCTGCTCCTAATCCTATTCCAGAAGGATGTGATGCTAATTGTGAAGCAGCAATATGTTCTCCTATCTCCCTGTAGGTACCTCTAATGTAAATATCAATGCAGGTGGGCAAACAGTTGCTCAAGGAACTGTTTTATGAAGTGAATATGGGATGGTTGTTCTTGTTGGAAATAACAATAGTAATCCCACTTTTGTATCATTATGCAAAACCTCATTTCTATATAGAAAATGAGGTTTTATATACTATTTCATATTTTTTGGAAAAATCAAAGTTACAGTTGTTCCATTATTATCTGAAAAAAATTCTATTTTTCCATTATGTGCTTTTACAATTTCACTCGATAAAAATACACCTAATCCTGTTCCATTTTGTTTTGTAGAAAAAAATGGATTTTTTATTTTTTTTAAATTTTCTTTTTCTATCCCAACTCCATTATCTATAATTTTAACCTCTACTTCTTCTTTTAATTCTCCTACTTCAATTCTAAGCTTATGTTTTTTATCATTTGTCATTGCTTCAATACTATTTTTTAAAATATTTATAAATACTTGTTTTAACCGATTATAATCAGCATTCATATAAATTTCATCATCAATGATATTAGTACTAACTTCGATCTTTTTTTCTTTAAATAAAGGTTCTAAACTCGTTAAAATTTCTTCCAATAATAGATTCATATCTAAAATATCTTTTTCTATTTTTATTTTCTGAATAGACAAAAAATCTTGTAATAAAATCAAAGTTCTTTCTATCTCTTCCTTTAAAATTGGTATATATTTTTTACTATGTTCCTTATTATTTGTATCAAACATATCTAAATAACCCTTACAAACAGCAATCGGATTTTTAATTTCATGAGTAATTTGAAAAAGTGACATGCGAATTTGCTTTTCTTTTTCTAATTCTTTCATTGTCATATGTAATTTTAATATATCTTCTCCTTTATGAAATAATAAAAGACTAACATAAGTAACAACCATCAACAGCAAAATCATAGTAGCAATTTCTATTGTAAAATTATCCCATGGTATTTCCTCATAATAATTTTGAAAAGATAAATAACCAAAAAATAAAGCTTTAATAACTAAAAATGCTATTATCATAACCTTATCTTGAATTTTCTTTCTTTCTTTAACTAAAAATAAAATTAAATAAAGAGAATATTCTATCATTAATAACCCCCAAGATGAATTAAAATAACATTGATAATATAAAATTAAGAAGGTACTAATAAGTGCTATTCCGATTGGTCTTTTTTTCAAATATGCTATAATCAATGGCACATTAATAATCAAAATAGGCAGTTTCTCTCCATCCATGGGTTTTCCATATCGAATCACTAAATAAATAGAAGAAAAAAGAGCAAATTCTAAAAACAAGTTTGTTTCTTTTTTCGAAATACTAGTGCTATATGCTACATAAATTAAATAAATTAATAAAGGAAATAAAGTAAATACGATATTGACTAATGTGAATTCAAACAAATTCATCTTTCTCACCTCTCCATAGCATTATATCCTAAACTTTTGTCGAATCTTGTCGAAATATGAAAAAAAGTGATGTTTTTTATCACTTTAACTCATCAATATATTTTTGAAGTTGCTTAGCTTCAGGACCTAAAATAATTTTTAATTGATTATCAATTTCAACAATACCCTGAGCTCCTAACTTTTGAATTGCACTTTTATCTACTTTTGTTACATCATTTAACGTTACAACAAATCTAGACTTATTTGCTTCATATTTAATAATGTTCTTTTTTCCACCCAAACATTCTATCAATTTATTTATTTCAATTTTAAAATCTTTCTTTTTTGACTTTGTAATTGCAATTGCAATAATTAATAATACAGATATAATAATAATATATTGAAGATATTCCATATAATCACCCTGTTAACATTATACTATAAATTTTATTTTTTGAATA
>JAAWNF010000014.1 GCA_022798795.1 Bacilli bacterium | reverse complement strand
AAACATCTTAAGATGTTTTTTTGTTCACATTTTCTACGTAATAAGATACTGGAATTGTCACATATTTTTTTGTTTCTTTGAATCTATAAAATTTAAAAGTGTCATTCGCATATATTTGTTTTGATTTAAAGATTGTGCATTTGAAATTGCTGACGATAATGATGTTAATATTCGTACTTTTTCTTTTAATTCTTCTATACTATAATTCATAAAATCATAATAATTTAAAATATATTCAGTACCTTCTATAAAATGCGCTAATTGTTCATTTTCCACCAAAATAAATTCTTGCTTATTTTCCTCATTATTGGTATGAAGAAACTCGAGTCCTATCCAATACGCTATTGCTGGCGCTCCATCTTCTATTAGACATGGTAAACATGCAAAATCTATCCTTTGCATATACAATTTTTTAATTCCATTTTCTTCTGTTATAATTTTCATATTTTAAATTCCTATTTTTACTTCCAATATTAATTATATCCAAACTCCAAAGGCAATCGCCATCATACTTAATATTGCTCCAATCACCCAAAATCCCTTTACAATATCCTGTTCTTTATACCCTAATTTTTCAAAGTGATGATGAAGTGGTGCCATTAAAAATATCTTTTTATGAAAATACATTACTGAAATCATTTGTATAATGCAAACTAAAGTTTCAATTATGAAAACTCCCGCTACAATCACCAAAGTAATTTCATGACTTGTAATAATTGCAACACTCGCTAAGGTTGCTCCTAAAGATAATGAACCAGTGTCTCCCATAAATACTTTGGCTGGATGAGTATTATAAACCAAAAATCCTAATAGTGAGCCAACCAATACAAAACAGAAAACAGCAATATCTTCACTTCCAGATACCCAACTAGAATTCCAACTAATCAGTCCAAATGCTAAAAAAGTCATAACAGATAATCCACCTGCTAATCCATCTAATCCATCTGTCAAATTTACTGCATTGCTACTAGCTACTAAAATAAACAACAAGAAAATTCCATAAAACCAACCCATATCAATGCGAAATCCTAACGTATGAACATCTAATACTGGTTCATTTCCACTTTTCATAAAGATGTAGAAAAATACAAGTGCAATAAAGAGCTGACCAAATAGTTTTTGAATCTCAGTCAACCCTTCATTATTATGTCTTCTAATAATTAAAAAATCATCAATAAATCCTAGAATTGCATATCCAATAAATACAAACATAACGATAAATAAATTTTCTGAAAATTCTATTTTTCCCATCAATAGTAGAATCATAATTGTCACAATCGTTGGAATGATAAAAATAAGCCCTCCCATTGTTGGTGTTCCTTCTTTATCTTTATGTTTCTGAGCCAAAAAAACACTAACTTGCTGTTTCACTTTCAATTTTTTTAAAAAAGGAATTAATAAAAATCCAAATACAACTGATATAATAAATCCTATCATAAGCGCTAGTACAGCCTTTGCTAAAATTAACACGCATCTCATCTCCTATATAATTTCTAAAACAATTTGTTTATCATCAAATTCTAATTTTTCTTTTCCTATCATTTGGTAAGTTTCATGTCCTTTACCAAGCACTAATAGTATATCATTATTTTCCAACATTTGTATACCCTTTATAATGGCATTTTTACGGTTTATAATCGTTTCATAATTGGTATTCTCTAAATTCTTTGTCATATCTTCTATAATATCATTTGGGTCTTCTAATCTAGGATTATCACTTGTAAATATCGCACAAGTAGACAATTGAGTCGCTATTTTAGCCATTTCTGGTCGTTTCGTTTTGTCCCTATTACCACCACATCCTAAAATTGTATAAATATGATTAGGATTTAATTCACGAACTGCTTTTAATACATTTTCAACTGCATCTGGTGTATGAGCATAATCAATAATAATCCTATTTGTTTCATAGAAAACAGTATCCATTCTTCCACTTGGTGCTTTTAAAGTTGGTATCAATTCCTGTATCTTTTCTATTGCTACCTGCTCCTCTAATAATAAAATAGTCGTTACTAATAAATTATATACATTATGTTTTCCCAATAATGAAGTTATAATTTCAAACTCTTTATCTTGAACTTTTATTATGAATTTACTACCATTAGAAGTCATTTCATAAGTTAATATTTGATAGTCTGCTTCTTCAAAACCATATGTAATATTCATATTATCCTTTAATAAAAAATAATTCTTATAATCATCATCAATATTAACAATTGCTTTTTTTGTCATTTTAAATAGTTTTTGCTTTGCTAATGCATAAGACTTCATATCTAAATGATAATCTAAATGGTCTTTGGTCAAATTGGTAAATACTCCATAAGTAAAGTCCAATCCTTCTACTCGATTCATAGAAAGTGCATGACTACTAATTTCCATCATAACATATTCTACACCATTTTCTTTGGCGTATAATAACATTTCATAAATTTCATTAATTTCTGGAGTCGTATTTGGCAAATCTTTTATTTTTTCTCCATTTACATAAAAACCAATAGTACCAATATAAGCAGACTTTTTTTCAAGTTTTAGAAATGCTTGATAAGTAAGAAAACATTCTGTTGTTTTTCCATTCGTACCTGTAATTCCAATTAATTTCAAATCCTTTATTTCTTCATAATACACTTCTTTTAATATTTTTGTTAAATACTCTTTGGTATTGTTCACGATTAAAGTATCTACTTCATATAATCCATGCTCTGCCACTATCGTAGTAGCACCATTTTTAATAGCTTCTTCTATATATAAATGACCATCATTGTTTAACGTTTTTAAGGCTACAAAAGTGTCCCCTTTTTTCACTTTTCTGGAATCTGTTTTTATTTTCATAAAAAAACACACCTCTTACTATAGGGTATGTTTTTTTTAAAACTTTGTGAACTTTATAAAATCTTTTCAAAAGTTCTCTCTTCTCTTTCGCAACAGTTTAAAGTCATTTTCTCTCCAGTGAAATCCTGCTTCCAATAAAAACATATCTACATCATCACTTGCTGTTTCTAGTAAATGAAGCAGAGCATACAATTGCTTTTCATAATCTCCATGATATTTACCCAATAGCTCTAAAGAACCAAGATATGAATAAATTTCACAAAGTTTTTCTTCTACTGAAGAATATGTAAAAAAAGATTCTGAAAGATTTAAGGTTGTTATTTTTTTAGAAAACTTAATAATATCATTATAACTATTCACAGTGCTTTTCTTTTCTTCTTCAAGATAAAGATTTTTTTCTCTCAAGAATAACCGAGCCATTTCTTCAAAATACCTTCCATCTAATTCTAAAAATAATGAACTGCATTTACTTTGAAAACGCTTTAAATCTAACAAATATACTAACACATGTCCCATTTCATGTGCCAAAGTAATAAAAGTTTCTACAAAACTTTCTTTTGTTACAATGATAAAAGGAGAAATAAAATAATTAAATGGATAAACACTACCACGATATGGAAATAATTTACTATTTTGGCAATAGAAAAAGTGGGTAGAAAAATCCCTCTCATAATAAATTTTTAAAAATTGAGCTAACTTTTTTGAAGGCAACCAATCAATAAAATCTTGTAACAGTTCCAATAACTCTTCAATTGAAAAATCTGCTTTCCCTTTCTTACAAATAGGAGAAACATATTCAAATTCATGTTCTAATCGCTTTAAATAAAGGGCTTGATTTTCATCTATTTGGCTACAAAGATATTGTCTATTTTCATAAACTCTTAAAAATCGTTCTTTTAAATTATATGGTTCTCTTAAACGATGATTACCAGATAAAAACAATAGTTCATCAATGATTGAACTATCAATATCTAAATAACGCTTTTCTAATGAGGAAGCATTCTTTTGTAAACATTCTTTCATTCCATTTAAAAGAGATATATCCCATTTATACTCTTTTTCCCCCATAGTTATCCCCCAGAAAAATATTTTATCAGAAGAAAGAAAAAAGTCAAGAAAAAACGATGATATCATTGTGATATAATCGTTTCTTTTTTTACTACAAAAATCCGATTTTTACAAATAACGATTCAAAAATTGTTCCACTACTGTCCTATCATGAAAAGGGATTTTTTCATTTCCAACTATCATAACTTCTTCATGACCTTTACCCAAAATTAGTAAAATATCATTTTCATTCAAAAAGCCTATCCCTTTCTCAATTGCTTTCTTTCTATCCTTACAAACTTCAAAATTAGAATTATGTAATCCATTTGTCATATCGTCTATAATTTGTTCAAATGATTCTTCATGCAAATCATCACTTGTAAAAATAGCGTATTTACACATATCAGTAGCAAGCTTTGCCATAATAGGTCGCTTAATACGGTCTCTAGAACCAGTACACCCAAAGACAACATAAACATCTCCTGTTGTTGCTACTTTTATGGTACTGATAATTTTTTCCATTGCATCTGCTGTATGAGCATAATCAATTACAATCAAATTCGTTTTATAATTTATCATTTCCATTCTTCCACTTGGATTCTCTAGTTGTAACAACAAATTAGGGTCTATTCTAATCTTCAACTGTTCAAGTACAATTAAAGCTACTAGCAAATTATAAATATTGTATTTACCAATCAAATTGGTTGTTATTTCTGAAACACAATCATTATATTTATATCGAAATGTAGTTCCAGATAAATCAATATGAAAATCAAGAATATGATAATCTCCACCATTAAATCCATACGTAATATTCCGATTTTTTGTCATCAAATAATATTCTTTATAAGCGTCATCATAATTTACAATTGCCATTCCATTGAAAGGCAAATATTGAAATAATTTTTGCTTTGCTAATGCATAGTTTTCCATTGTTTTATGATAATCTAAATGGTCTTGAGTTAGATTGGTAAAAATAGCTCCATCAAATGGAATTCCTTCTAGCCTTCCATAAGATAATCCCTGGCTGCTTACTTCTAATATTACATATTCACAATTTTCTTCATATGCTTCTAATAATAATTCATACAAATCACAAACATCTGGAGTGGTATTATTTAATATAGCCATTCTTTTCATACCAACAAAAAAGCCAATTGTTCCAATATATGCAGCTTTATTTCCCGAACGATTTAATAACTCTGATAATAAATATGCACTTGTTGTTTTCCCATTTGTTCCAGTAATTCCAATAATCGTCATTTTTTTCAAATATTCATTATATTCTTTTTTCAATTCATTTAATAAATACTCTCTTGGGTCATCTACATTTAAAGTATCTACAGAATACGAACCTTTTTCACATACAATTTTACTGGCACCATTTTCTATCGCTTTTTCGATATAAATATCTCCATTACTGTTAATTCCTTTTAAAGCTACAAAAGTATCACCCTGTTTTACTTTTCTAGAATCTGTTTTTATTGTTATCATGTAATCACCTTAATGTTATTTTACTATAAAATTTTATTTGAATCAAGGAAGCGAATAAAAATGCGAAATTGCTTCACAATAATATAAGAAAGGAGTACTTATGAATCTTCCTTTATACTGTATGATATTTTTTTCAAAAGTAATAGAAAATGCACTTGCTACATTGCGATTAATTGTAGTAGCAAATGGAAAAAAATGGTTAGGAGCCATACTTCAATTTATTGTTGCACTAGTTTGGGTATTTGTAACAGGAGCGGTCGTCACAGGAATCAAAGAGGACCCATTTAAAATTATTATTTTTGCTATTGGTTCTTTTGTAGGTTCCTATGTAGGTTCTATTATAGAAGAAAAACTAGCACTTGGAAATAATATGATTACTGCAATCATAGACCCTAAGTTTTATCCTTCTATCATAAAAGAATTAAAAAAAGAACGCTATGGTGTTACAATTTTAGAAGGAAATAAACAAAATAAAATAGTTTTATTAATCGTAATTCCTAGAAAAGAAAGAATTGAAGTAACAGAGATTATTACAAAATATGATTCTAATGCCTTCATCAGTGCGGAAAAAGTTGTTCCAATTTCGCAAACTCATTTGCAACATCAGTAATAATATAAATATCCTTTCGCTTTTTTAATAACTTTAATATCTGCTCTTTCTGATTAATGGTAAAAAATCCAATCTTTTTATTCATTCTAATTTGTTCAATATAATGATAAGTAAAAAAGTTGTAATCAAAATGATTGTAAATCCTATTATTATTTAAAGAGTAACCAATTAACAAACCAACCTTTATTGTTGGTTTTATTTTTTTTAAATATTTTAAATTAGAGTACCAAAAACTTATGATTATAATATTTAAATCAGAATATCGTTCTACGATGGATATTACTTTTTTTACTAATTCAATACTATCTTCTTTTAATTCTATACAAATCATTTTTTCACTATGAACAGCTTTTAATAATTCTTCTAACGTTAATATTGATTCTTTTCCGAATTGATATTGTTTTAATTCTTTTAATGTCATATATTTAACAATTCCAATTCCATCACTAACAAAATCAATAATGGGGTCATGCAATACCACAACTTCTAAATCTTTTGTTAATCTAACATCACATTCAATTCCAGATATATAAGATTTTGATAAAGCATTTAACATTGATTGTTTAGAATTTCCAACATCTGTTTTAGACAATTTTCCTCTATGAGCAATTAATTTCATAATATAATATATGAAAAAAAATAAAGAAACATTCTCTATTTTTCTAATTCTTCTTTTACATAAGCATAAACTTCTTCATGAATTTCTGGAATACTTTTTATGTCATTTCCTATATTACATTCAATCTTTTTAAATTCATATAAATCCGCTATTTCAAGATAAGCTTGCTCCGCGTGCTTTAAATGTTCAGAATCCGACTCATTCTGGTCTAATTTTTCAGTTCGGTTCTTCCGAAGTACAGTAGCTTGTTCAAAAGGCATATGAAGAAACACACGAATGTCTGGTTTGGGAAGGTCTAACAGACCAAACTCCAAATCTTCTATCCAATGATACATCTTTATTCTCTCTTCTTTTTCTAATAGTTTTCCACCTTGATGAGCCATATTAGAGTATGTATATCGGTCCAATATAACATGAATTCCATTCTCCAATAAAAATGAAATTTTTGGAAGATTATATTTCCTATCTGCTGCATAATAAAGAGAGGATACTTCTGGGTCTACAGATGGAGCTCCTTCTGGAAAATACCCTTCTCCAATATGAGGTTTTCCTAAATAACATCCGCCTACAATTTTTCCTGTTGGAGAGTTATAATTCGGAAAAGAAAATTCTTCTATTTTATATCCTTCTTTTTTTAGTCCCTCTAATAAAAATTTTGTTTGTGTTTCTTTTCCAGAACAGTCTGTTCCTTCAATAACAATTAATTTTCCTCTCATTTTATCTACCTCTTTTTTACATATTCCACATGTCTATAAGAAATTGGCTTCTGAAATTCAGACAAGACATTTCTTTTCCAATTTTTTTCATCAAACTCCGGAAAATAAGCATCTGCATTTTTCTCTTCAGCATCTATTTCTGTCAAATATATTTTGGTGGCATATTCCAAAAACAATTTATAAATTTGAGCTCCACCTATCACAACAAACGTTTCTTTTTCACGCTCAAGTAATTCTTCCAATGAATGATAACATGTTACCTCACTAGGAAAATTAGAACCATGCTGGCTTAAAATAACATGTCTTCTTCCTGGCAACATTTTTGGTAGAGATTCAAATGTTTTTCTTCCCATAACAATGGTCTTTCCCATTGTCATTTTTTTAAAAAACATCAAATCCTCTGGAATATGCCAAATTAACTGATTCTCTTTTCCTAATTCATTATTTTTTCCAATGGCTGCTATTAAAATAATGTCCATTTATACAGATACCTTCATTGTTATCTTTCCATGATGCTGATAATTTTCTAGTTTAATATCTTTTAATTCTTTTGAATTATCAAATTGAAAGAAATCTTTTATTTCTGGATTAATCCATAATTTTGGTGCTTCAAAATCTCCCATTTCTTTATAGCGTCTCATTTGCTCTTGAATACCTTCTATTTCATTTACATATAAATGAACATCTTTTGCACTCCAATATAACATTCCTGGCTTCAGTCCTGTTACCTGAGCTAGTAAATGAACCAACACAGCATACTGAGTAACATTAAATGGAAGTCCTAATCCGACATCAGTAGAACGTTGTGTTACAACACAATTTAATTTTCCTTCTGTTACATCCCACATACTATTCCACACACACGATGGTAAAACTGCAGTATCTAAAAATTCATCCTGCCATAAACTCATCACCATTCTGCGGTCCTCTGGATTGTTTTTTATTTTCTCAATTAACTTTTGTGTCAATTGATATTTTTTTACAATATAACCATACGCGGTTCCTATTGTATGAGCCCATTCCTTTCCAAAAAATTTTTCAGATTTCAAATTTCCTTCTTCATCATATGTTCTATATACTCCATCTTCATCTATTTTCCACTCATTCCAAACTTTAACGCCTCTTTCTTGAAGCTCTCTAACATCATTACTTTGTAATTGATAAAACCAAAGCATTTCAATGACTGCTGATTTAAAAGCAACAAATTTTGTAGTTAATATTGGAAACTCTTCGCTTAAATCAAACGACATAGAATAATATGGTAATTTAATTGTATCTACACCAGTTCGATTATGAACTTGTGTTCCTTCTGTTAAAATTTTATTACATAAATTTAAATATTCTTTATCCCACTTTGACATTCTCACAACCTACTCTCTAATGTCATTATATCCTGAACATACTTTCATGTCAAGAAAAAAAGACCTACTTTTTCATAGAGTCTTACTCAATAATATCATTATTAAGAAACTTTACATCCAAATATTTTCTACTCGATAAAAAATCACACATATGAACAAATTTTTGATACTTTCCCTTTGGATATGGCAAAATTGCTTTACTATAAGGATTTGTTGTCCACTGTCCCATATGACTTTCTATCATCGTTGTAATCAATGTAATTTCATCTTCTGTTAAAGTGAGTTCTGCTTTTTTATCTCTTATAAAATTAGCAATCACTAATGGATGGTCAAATATACAATACTTACTTTTTACAAGACCATCTTTAAGTCCATCATGTACTAATAAAGCCAGTAAAATCATATCTTTTTCATCAGCTGTAAATACATTTCCAATCACTTCATTTTCTAATAAATCATGGGCAATTCGAATTGCAACTTTTGTATGTCTTACCAAACCTCCATCTCCTAATGAAAATGATGGATGATATTTTCCTGTCGAACTCGCTGCAATCTCAAAAAAATAATCAGGTAACATTTCCAATAACTTTTCTGCATTCTCTTTAAAATGAGGATTTTTAAAATATAATAATTCCTTTTCAAAAACTTCTTTCTTACTCATACTGCTCACCTATCAATTGATATAAAATTTGATTAGAAATATAAATCAATCTTTCATCGATTTTAATATTTCCATTTTCTTCTATCAATTTACCTTCCTTTAATAAATCCTTTATCACAGAATACTCTTTTAAATTTCTATGATATTTTTTTTCAAATTCTAATAATGAAATTCCATCTAATTTACGCAATCCCAAGATAAGTTCATTCTCAATGGTCTCATTTATCGATAGTTTATGAATTTCTTTTCTATAGTTTCCACTTAGATAATGATTCCAATTTCTAGTATTTTCATACCGTTCTCCATCCATATATCCTGCTGCTCCTAGTCCAAAACCATAATATTCCAAGTTATTCCAATAAACCAAATTATGTTTTGATTCATAGCCTTTTAAACCAAAATTGCTCACTTCATAATGCTTAAACTGATGTTCTTGCAATAATTGTTCTATCTTTTGGTACATAGCATAATCTAATTCCTCTTCTATTGGCTCAACATTATGAACGTTCAACATTGTATGTGGTTCTATCATTAAAGAATAAGTTGAAATATGAGGAATATCAAGTTTTAAAAACGCCATAATATCTTCTTCTACTTCTTTTAAAGTTTCATTTGGTAATGCATAAATTAAATCTACATTAATATTTAAAAATCCAATCTTTTTTAACATTTTTATTTTTTCTGTTATTTCACTTATTTGATGATGACGATTTAAAAACTGTAAATATTTTGAATGAAATGTTTCCACACCAATACTAATACGATTCACACCAAATTGTTTTAAAAGAATCGCTTTTTCTTCTGTGATATTTTCAATATTACATTCAAATGTAAACTCAATACATTCACTCAAATCAAATATTTGCAAAATAGAAAATAAATATTTCAATTCTTTTATATTTAAAGCACTTGGAGTTCCGCCTCCAATATAAAGCGTTTTCACTTTTTCAAATTGATAATATGTTTCAATTTCTTTTTTTAATTGTGCTAAATATTGTTCTACCCAATCAGAACGATAAAAAAATTTAGGAAAATCACAATAAGAACAGATAGAAGAACAAAAAGGAATGTGAATATAAACAGATTTCATTTTTTTCTACCTGCTATTAAAATCTTAATTCTTCCATCTCTATCAATTCCCTTAGCTTCATAGAATCCTTTCAATTCCTCTACCATCCCATGAATGGTTGCTTTCCTTATAAAATCAGTATCATCAAACCCTTGTCTTAAAGCATACATATATAGAGGATTAATAATAAATTTCACAGTCTGATTCATTTTTCTTCTATAAGAAGACTGCATTTTAATATCAGAAAGCAAGCTAATTTGCTCATCACTCAAATATTGCCATCTTTTATCTTCTAAAGTTTTTTCCATAAAACATCACACTAGATTCTTTTCTTAGCTTCTTCTATCTGCTCCACAGTTGCAAATCTTCCATTTAATCTTGGTTGTGTCAAAGCAGACATATTTGGCCCATTCGCTCCTTGATTATTTAACGTATCTAATCTATTTTCTACTAACCGTTTTTTTACATCTTCTAATATTGCAACATCTGTTTCAATACGCTGTAACCTTTTTGTCAAATCATCATAAATAATATCAAAAGTAACCCGCTCAGTTTCTAGTTTTCCAAAGTTGATTTCCTCTACAATTTGTGGAATCGTCAATCCACGTAATAATAATGCTGTAGCTGCGTAAATCCTTTTTCTAACTTCAACCGTTTCCACCGTCTTTGGGGTATTTTTATCTATGAATTGGTTTTACTAATGCATATCTTGCAAAATCAATCTTGGGTAATCTTTGTGTTAAATAAGTACAAACAGTTGCATTACTAATTTTATATCTATTTTCGGTAAAAAACTTAGCAACTTGTCTTGTTGATGCACCAGTCTCAATTGTATAATCTGCTACTTCTTTTACTCTTCTTACCATTTCTTCATGTTTTTGCTCTGCCACACTTTTTTGTTCCCCAAACTCTTCTTTTGGCATGTTATTCCTCCCCCATACTAAGTACTGACAAGAACGCTTCTTGTGGAATCTCTACACTTCCCACCATCTTCATTCTCTTCTTTCCTTCTTTTTGTTTTTCTAAAAGTTTTCTTTTTCTACTGACATCTCCACCATAACATTTGGCAAGCACATCTTTACGTACTGCTTTAATATCTGCCCTTGCAATTACTTTATTTCCAATACTTGCCTGAATAGGTACTTCAAATTGTTGTCTTGGAATTAATTTACGCAACGTTTCTACAACTGCTTTTCCACGTTTATACGCAAAGTCTTTGTGAACAATCACACTTAAAGCATCTACAACTTCTCCATTTAATAAAATATCCATTTTTACCAAATCACTACTTTGATAACCAATTAATTCATAGTCAAAGGAAGCATATCCTTTGGTTGATGATTTTAATTTATCAAAAAAATCATAGACTATTTCAGATAGTGGAATTTCATAATGAATATTCACTCTTGTTGGGTCCAAATATTCCATTCCTATATAAGTACCACGTTTATCTTGACAGAGTTCCATAATTGCCCCAATATAATTGCTTGGCACAAAAATATTTGTTCGAATATAAGGTTCTTTAATATCTGCAATTCTTGCTCTTTCTGGCATTTTAACAGGACTATCAATCATAAGATTTGTCTTATCAGTTAACAAAACATCATAAATAACAGAAGGGCTGGTTGCTATTAAATCAATGCGAAATTCTCTTTCAATTCGTTCTTCTATAATTTCCATATGTAATAATCCCAGAAAACCACAACGAAATCCAAATCCCAAAGCTTTTGAAGTTTCAGGCTCAAATTCTAAAGAAGCATCATTCAATTTTAATTTTTCTAAAGCCTCTCTAAGTTCTGGAAACTTGCTAGATTCAATTGGATATAACCCACAAAATACCATTGGTTTCATTGGCTTATAACCTGGTAAGCTATTATCTGCAGGATTTTCATCTAATGTAATTGTATCTCCTACCTTTACATCTTCAATATTCTTAATGCTTGCACAGATATATCCAACTTCTCCAGTTGCTAATTCTTTCTTTTTGACTTCTTTCGGATTATGAATTCCTAATTCTACAACATCATAACTAGCATTTGTTGCCATCATCCTAATTTTTTCTCCAGCTTTTAAAGTCCCATTTACAATACGAGCCAAAGCAACAATTCCTCGATAAGAATCATAATAACTATCAAAAATTAAGGCTTGTAAAGGTTCTTCTTTTTTTCCAACTGGAGATGGGACCCTTTCAATAATTGCTTCTACCAATTCTTTGATACCAATCCCATTTTTAGCACTTGTCAAAATGAACTCATCTTCGGAGAACCCCAAAGTATCCATGAGTTCCTTTTTTACTTTTTCTGGGTCTGCATTTGGCAAGTCAATCTTATTGATAACTGGAATAATTGTCAAGTTATTATCCAAAGCTAGATAAAGATTTGCTAATGTCTGTGCTTCTATTCCTTGGGCTGCATCCACAACCAAAATAGCACCCTCACAAGCTGCTAGGCTTCTACTAACCTCATAACTAAAATCAACATGTCCTGGGGTATCAATTAAATGAAGAACATAATCCTCATTTTTATAATGATAATTTAACTGAACCGTATTCAATTTAATTGTAATACCACGTTCTCTTTCAATATCCATACTATCTAACAGTTGGTCCTGTTTTTCTCTTTCTGTTATTGCTCCAGTTACTTCCAAAATTCTGTCTGCTAAAGTACTCTTTCCATGGTCTATATGAGCAATAATAGAAAAATTTCTAATGTTTTCTTGCTTCATGCTTCCTCACCGCTTTTTATTATACAGGATTTATAAATTAAAGTAAAATAAAAAGCTATTGATGATAGTGTAAAATTATATTGTTTCTTTACTCAAAACTTTTTCAATTTCATTCAGTAGCACTTCTTTATCAGGAATATAATAAGTATAAGTAGATGCAAAAACATGATTTGATAATCCACCCAAAGCATACTCCATTGTAATTTCTTTTTTCCCTTTGCAAAGGATAATACCAATTGTTTCATTATCAAAGTCATCTTTTACTTCATTATTATAGTAATTGACATACATATTCATTTGACCAATATATTCTGGTTTCATATCATCCATTTTTAAATCTATTAAAACATAAGATTTTAAAATCTTATTATAAAACACCAAATCAACATAATAATGAGTATTATTATCTAATGTAATTCTAAATTGATTTCCAACATACATAAATCCTTTTCCCAATTCCATTAAAAAATGAGATAAATGACTTATTAAATTTTTTTCTAAATCATTTTCTAATAATTTTTTATTTTCTGGAATTCCTAGAAATTCAAAAACATAGGGTTCTCTTAATATATCAGTTGGATTTTTTATTTCCTGTCCATGGTGCGCTAATTCATATAATTTTTTCTTATTAGTATTTCCTTTTGATAATAATATTCTTTGAAATAAAGAAGAATCTATTTGTCTTTTTAATTCACGTTTAGACCATTTTGAATGTATACATTCTTTTTCATAAAATGCTCTTTCATTCTCATCTTCTATATAAATCAAATAACAATAATGACTCCAACTCAAATTGCCAGCCAGTGGTTGGCAGTTTTTATATTTACAATAAAACAACCTCATATTTTGTAATCCAGTTCTACTAAATCCACTTCCAAATCTGTCAGTTAACTTTTTGGATAATTGTTTCAATAGCTCTTTTCCATACTCTGCTCGAATATTTCCGTTTTGTTCATTTTCTACAATTACCTTGCCAATTAAGAAATACGTATCTACTAAGGTATGATTAATTTGATATACCATTTTCTCCTTATTATTTTTTATAATTGCTGATATTTGATTATATAAATCATTTAATACTTCTTCGTTTTTTTCTAATAACATGTTTACCTCCTATTATGAAGTTTCATTTGACCCTCACTTATATCATATTTCAAAATTTTTAGAAATCCTTAAAATACAAAAAAAACAAACATTATAGTCTGATTTTTTCTAAAATGCTATCTCGCCACTTAAAATATCTTTCAAATATCGTAAATAAAGGTCAATAAAATTCGCTTTTTTGATATCTTCATTTACTGTTACAGAAATTTTTCTTATAACATTGGAATCTTCTTTAATATCTAAAGAACCAACCACATCTCCTTTTTTTATTGGAGCTTTTATTTTACCTAAATGCAATTCATAAGTTGCTGTTTTCTTTTCTTCCGTTTTTTTATGTAATAAAGAAACGTTTTCTGATGGAACTACTGTAATATATTTACTTTTTCCTTTTTCTATTTCTACTTTTCCAAGTTCACTTTTTGTTGAAAGTAAATTTTCTACTTCATATTGAGAAAATGCATAATCAAGCATCTCAGTCGTCTCTTTTTGTCTAATTTTACTATCTTCTTCTCCCATAACAACTGTTATAATTCTCATGCCATCTTTTTTAGCTGTTGCGGTTAAACAATAACCCGCTTCTTTTGTATAACCTGTTTTAAGTCCATCCACACCTTTATAGAAACGAACGAGTTTATTTGTATTAACCAACCATAATTCTCGATTTGTTCCTTTTCTTAAATAATCTTCATAAATAGAAGTATACTCTAAAATTTCTTCATGTTTTACAAGTTCTTTTGCTATCAAACTCATATCATAAGCACTAGAATAATGGTTGGCCTCTTCTAACCCATGCGGATTTTTAAAATTGGTATTTTTAAGACCCAATTCCTTTGCTCTTTTATTCATCATAGAAACAAAATTATCCTCTGTCCCTGCTATTTTTTCAGCCATTGCTACTACCGCATCATTTCCACTTGCAACTGCAATTCCTTTAAATAAATCTTTCACACTCATCTGTTCATTGGTTTCAAGTAAAATCTGACTTCCTCCCATTCCAGATGCATTTTCTGAAACAGTTACCATATCATCCCATTTAATCATGCCTTTATCAATGCTTTCTACAATGAGTAACATCGACATCATCTTAGTCATAGAAGCAGGAGCTAACTTTTCGTGTGCATTTTTTTCAAATAAAATGGTCCCTGTACTAGCTTCTATCATAATTGCCGATTTTGCATTTGGAGCCAAAGCAACTTCATCTGCTCTTACTTGATAAACTGGTACTACTAATAAAAACATACATAAAAGAATTAACTTTTTCATGTTCCACCTCTATTTAAAACTATGAAGCAAAATAAAAAATATGTATTTTTTTGTAGATAAAATAAAATATATGAACCTATTTTAATTACTAAAATGTAAGTATATTTTATTTGTACTTTTCTTCTAATCTATAGTATAATGAAAATGGTGAAGCATATGACAAAAAAGAAGCTAAAAATTAGATATGACCGCATTATTATTCTTGTAGCTATTATTATAGCAATTTTTGTTGGGATATTTGGAATAACAAGAGACATTAAACTAAAAAATACCAATGAATACAAATTAGAAAAAATCGGTTATAAAAAAGATGATGTAAAAATAATTTTAGAATCCACCAAAGAGAAAGAACTAAAAACAATTTTAAAAAGAGAGTATCATGAAGCAATTCCTAAATTATTAAAAGAACAATATTTTCAATTTGACCAATTAGAACGTTATCTATCTTATATTGACTCCAAAGAAAAAATCAAAGAGAGTGTTACAACAGAATATGCGGTTAGTATTGTAAATGCGAATGCAGATTATGAATTTTATACAAATACAGAAAAAGCAGATACAAAAAAAGACCTACTCCTTTTGGTCAACAAGCATTATGCATTAGAAAAAGATTATAAGCCAGAAGATTTGGTACCATGTTCTGCAATCTATGCTTATGATAATAATAGTTTAAGAGAAGAAGCTTATAGTGCTTTCATTCGATTATTCAATGCTGCTAAAAAAGAAGGATATACCATTGTCATTAATTCTTCTTACAGAGACTATGAATGGCAAGACAATTTATATCAGGGATATAAAAGAACAAATGGGAAAAAATTTGCTGATGAATACGCTGCTCATGCAGGTCACTCTGAACACCAAACAGGTTTAGCAATCGATGTTTCCTCTTTTTCTAAACCAATGGCTAATTTTGAAGAAACAGAAGAATTTACTTGGATGAGTAAAAATGCGCATAAATATGGTTTTATTTTACGATATCCAAAAGGAGAAGAAAATGAAGCTATCACAGGTTACAAATATGAATCATGGCACTATCGTTATGTTGGAATTGATACAGCTACAGAAATCTATGAGAAAGGAATTACATTTGACGAATATTATGACTATTATTTGAAATAGGGAATTCCCTATTTTTTAATTATACGATATAATAAATTAGGTGAAATTATGAAAAAGAAAAAAAATATAATGATAATAAGCGCAGTCGCACTTCTTTTCGTTGTTGGTTTTCTGTTTTTAACAAAAAAAACCTTTACTTCTAATTTAAAAAATTTTTCGGAAACGGAAGTAAAATGGATACAAACCCTTTCGAAACAGGACCAAGAATATTTTCTAAAAAACAAAGTTTTATATCCTCTCATCAAACAAAAAAGTTTTCAAGCATCTAAATTTTCAAAATATTTAAACTTCTACAAGAAAAATGAAACTTTAGAATTTGATACCTTAATTATGATTGTCAATCATAATTTACAAGATGAAAACATTGAAATTACAGAACAAATTATGGATTTTTTTGAAGATAAGAATTTTGAGCCAAGCAGATTAAAAAGATATATTGCTTATAAATCTGAAAATCCTTCCATTGACATTAGTAAAATCATTTCTTTTGTCAATCAAGATATTGATACAGTGACTATGAAATATGATGAATCGATTGAAGAATTTTTTGTATCCAAATATTTCATAAAAGAAAATTTAAGTCGTTACATGAAATATCAAGAAGAACATAATACAAAAGTGAATACAACAATTTCCTATGTCAACAGCAATTTGGATTATGATTATTATACAAATACCAAAAATGCAGATTTAAAAAAAGATACTTTGATTTTAGTAAATAAATATTATGCTCTTGATAAAGATTATGAACCAGATAATATGGTCAAAATTGAAGCAAAATATGGAGTTCAACAGTACCTTCAAAAAGAAGCTTATGATGCTTTTAAGAAAATGGCAGATGATGCGAAAAAGGAAGGCTTGACTCTTTATATTACATCTCCATATAGAAGCTATCAAACACAAAATAAATTATACAATAATTATAGTGCCAAAGATGGGAAAGAACTTGCAGACACCTACTCTGCTCGTCCTGGATATTCAGAACATCAAACTGGTCTTGCAGCTGATATTGTAAGTGGTCCTGGAAAATCACTTGCTTCATTTGAAAACACCAAAGAATTCAAATGGATAAAATCACATGCCCATTTATATGGATTTATTTTAAGATATCCAAAAGGAAAAGAAAAACTGACAGGATATCAATACGAACCTTGGCATTACCGCTACTTAGGAGTTGATACAGCCTCTAAAATTTACAGTTCAGGATTAACATATGAAGAATATTATGCTTATTATATTAAATAGGACTTGCTCCTATTTTTTTCTTTCTCGCATATAATATATTGGTGATTACTATGAATGAAAAAACATTTAAATATGCGATTTATATTGTCATTGTGATTTTAATTTTACTATTCTATACCAAAGATATCGATTTGTTTGGAAATAATTTTTATAAAAATATCAAACCAGTTGACAATCCTGACTCTTTTGTTGTCCTAGTCAATAAAACCTATCAATTAAATGAAAATTATGTTCCCAATGATTTAGAAACCATTTCCAATTTCTATGCCTATGAAAATAAACAGCTTAGAAAAGAAGCAAAAGATGCTTTTGAAGCTTTAAGCAAAGATGCCTCTATTTTAGGATATCGAATTATTGCAACTTCTACTTATAGGGATTTCCATTATCAGAAGAAACTATTTGAGGAATACACAACTACCAAAGGAAAAGAATATGCCTTAGAATGTTCTGCAAAGCCTGGACATTCTGAACATCAAACAGGGTTGGCTGTTGATGTAGCAGGTTCAAATGATGATTATGATGATTTCGAAAACTCTTTAGAATTTCCTTGGATGAAAGAAAATGCTCATCTATATGGGTTCATTTTAAGATATCCAAAAGGAAAAGAAAAAATTACTGGTTTTAAATATGAACCTTGGCATTATCGTTATGTAGGAACTGAAATCGCAAAAATCATTTATGAGGAAAACTTAACTTTAGAAGAATATTACGATAAATACTTATAAAAAAAATAAGCTTTCGCTTATTTATCTACACATTGACCTTCTCCTGGTTTCGCACCTTCCACATAAACTTTATCTAGTAAAGAACATGAGGACTTTGTCATAGAATCTTGCAAATAACCACCAAATAATTTTACAATACTAATGACTACAACACTAATGACTGCAATAATCAATAAATATTCAACCAATGCTTGACCTCTTTGATTCAATCCTTTCATACTTCTTTACCTCCCATTACTCTATATTAAGTTTATACTTTTTTAAGATATTTGTCAAATATTTTTTTCTATGTTATAGTAAACATGGTGATAATATGTCAACTAAAAATAATGCAATTATTTATTGTACTTCTTTCCATTCCCGCTTTCTAGGTCTTATGTTTCAAAAGACTGTCAAAAAGCCGCTTTGTTTTCCACATTGTAACAGTATTCATACCTTTTTTATGAGAATTCCCATTTTAGTAATTATTACCAACAAAAATCATGAAATTCTACTAAAAAAAGTTGTAAAACCTTGGAGAATTATAAAACCGGTTAAAAATGGATATTATACTTATGAATTTGATGCGAATTATCTTCCAAATATCCAAAATAATATTTTTAAATTTTCTTAATATAAGCATATTTAGAATCTTGATAGTTTTGATAACTAGTTAATAAATCTTGACATGATTTTGAAATCGCGTTTAATCTTACAATATTTCCATGATATTCACATAAAGGGATTACATATCTCTTTTTTGTTTTAAAGCTTTCTATCATATAAAGAGGATTCTCAGGGATAGTTTCACTCCTTTCAATCTGTGTTAATTGATTAAAAGTATCCCATAAAGAACTCCACTCACTTTGTTTAATCACTCTTATAATATCTTCTTCGCTTAAATGATAGAAATCTTCCACATTTATCAATCCATTTTGAACTAACCCCTTTAATACATCAGCAATTAATTGCATCATTAATTTATCTTCATTTTGTTGTAATACAATACTATATGTATAAGCACCTTTATAAAAATACTCTGCTGCTTCTACTGAAGAAAACCCAATCTCTGTTTTTCCACTTTCATTCATCATAGGTTTCATATTATCATATACTCTTTTTACATCAGATAATTTCCATGTCTGTAACCAAATTAAATTCGTGTGCAAAACCCCATCTAATCGGTCTACACAAATTCCAGGGCGCTCAATATCGACAACTGAATATTGTGTGATTGGAATCATATCAGTGACAGAAATTCCATCTTCTTTTAAACAAGATAATAGTGCTCTAGAAGATAGTAAAATATCTTTCAAATCTAATTCAGCACTTTCCTGTTTTTCATAATCACCTTTTACATAATCAATGCAATGACTAAAAGCAGGCATTTCTAAATCATGCAGCAAAGCTGCTATTGTTTGTTTTTTAGAATGGGTAAAATGCCACGTCATTAAAGCACTCACAATAGAATGGTCATATCTAGAATAACGATATCTGACAGGAAATAATTTTGTATAATCGGCTCCACAAAATTGTCCTCTTGTCTTTAATTTTTGCATAATTCCCAAAGCCAAATATTTATCAATAAAATATGGATAATCTTCTGATAACAACCTTTGATATTTTTCTAATTCTGTCATAAAATCCTTTCTACCCTTTTTTATTCTTTATATTCAAACTCTAAATCCAAAATACGAATGGTATCTCCTTCTAATGCCCCTAATTTTCTAAGCTCTTCATCAATTCCCATCTTACGAAGCTTTGTCGCAAAACGAAGTGCTGACTCATCTGTATTAAATTTGGTCATACGAAGCAATTTCTCTACTTTTTCTCCTCTTACTATCCAAACTCCATTTCCTGCGTTTTCAATTGAAAATGGTTTTTCTTCTTTGAATTTATATAAAACATGACTTTCAAATTTATTTTCTTCATAAAGAGGTTGTTTTGGAATTGTTTCTAATAAATCAGCTAACGCAATAAGTACACTATCAATGTCCTTGTTCATAAGTGCTGAAATAGGATAAATAGGAACATTTATCTGTTTCATAAAACGTTTTAAATTCTCTTCTGCTCCTTCTACATCCATTTTATTGGCAATCACAATTCGTGGTTTTTCCATCATTTTTTCATGAAAGCTTTGCAATTCCTTATTAATAATTTGATAATCTTCAATTGGGTCTCTACCTTCTACAGAACCCATATCTACAATATGAGCAATAATTCTTGTTCTTTCAATATGCTTTAAAAAACGGTCCCCAAGTCCTTCTCCTAAAGAGGCTCCTTCAATTAATCCAGGAAGGTCAGCAACGACAAAACTCCTGCCATCTTTCGTTCTTACAACCCCTAGATTTGGTTTTAAAGTCGTAAAATGATACTCTGCTATTTTAGGACGAGCTGCAGAAATCTTAGAAATAAATGTGGATTTCCCTACACTAGGAAGACCTACTAACCCAACATCTGCAAGCAATTTTAATTCTACCTTTACTTTTCTTTGTTCTCCTGGTTCTCCATTTTCTGCAAAAGAGGGCGCTGGATTAGAGCGAGTCGCAAATGCAATATTTCCTCTTCCACCACGGCCACCTTTGGCAATAATTGCACGCTCATTTTTCTGAGTCAAATCTGCAACCACAAACCCAGTTTCTAAGTCAGTTACTACAGTTCCTGGAGGTACTTTAATAACAATATCTGCTGCTCCCGCTCCATGTTTTCCTTTTCCTTCTCCATTTTCACCCTTAGTTCCTTTGATTAATCTTTTATAACGTAAATCTAGTAATGTATTCAATCCTTCATCTACTTCAAAAATGATGTCAGAACCTTTTCCACCATTTCCTCCATAAGGGCCTCCCATTTCCACATATTTTTCACGGCGAAAAGCCATACAGCCATCTCCACCATTTCCAGCTAATAATTCTAATATGACTTCATCTACAAACATACTTTTCGCCTCCAATGCTATTATTATACACTAAAAAACATAAAAAAAATAGCTATCAAAATGATAAACTACTTCTTATTTCCTAATAAGGTTATCACAATTAAAACGATAATGACAACCACTAATCCTATGATAACATAATTCAAATTTGTCGCATTATTTGCATTTCCCGCAATAGCACCAACCTGCACTGTTAACGACTCTACTTGGCTATCTAATATTTTTAAAGCCTCTCCTTGAAACATCTCTAACTTCATATGCAAGTTCCTCCTCTACTATAGAAAACTTATAATTGTAACTACCAAATTATATAGCATTTTTGTCCCAATTGGTACCATAATATTATCCTTTTTATAATAACTAAACGCTAATACAGCATTTAAGAATATATAAGGCAAAGTTCCTAACAAAGTCTCCAATGTAATTTTAGAAAATGCAATATTAAAGTAACCAAAGAAAATAGAACTTACAAAAATAAATATCCAAGGCTTTTCTATTACTTGACGAATTGTTTTTTGAAATACAATCACTTCAACAATTGGATAATAAATAGTTACCATCAGTAAAATCCAAATTGGCGATTTTTCAAACTGTACCAATAAGTCAGCTTCATTTTCTATTACACCAACATCAAATACATATTTCAAAATAGAATTACAAATCAAAACTCCAATAAAAAGAATGGCAGTATATTTTAAAATAGATACTATTTTTTTCTTATCTTTACAAAATTTTATCCAATTTTCTTTTAGTGGCTTATAATAAATTGCCACCAAAATTCCAACTAAAATAGCATATCCAACTACATTATAAATAAACATTCCAAGTGTTACTGATGTTCTTCCGCCAAATGTTTCCCAAAAAGCTTTTAATACAGTTGGCCAAAAAAAGTAAAGCAAAATAACACTAATACTAATCAAACAGTTTTTTCCCAAATCTGTTTTATTCATACACTCACCTCACATTATGATATTTTTATTATATCAAATAGGATAACAATTCTGAAATGATTCAAAAAATTTTTTTGCTATTTGACGTAAAGAAAAAACTCTTAGATAGAAACCACCATCTAAAAGTTTTCCCAATATGATGTATTAACAATAAAGCAAAAACTCAACTACCCCCAGATTAAAAGACCTCTTAACCATTTCCACATAGGTTTAGCCTCCCTTCATTATTATACAACTAAAGTATATCATTTAAAAAACCAAAAAGCAACGGCTTCTTGGTTTCTTTTTACATCCTATCTATTTGGATAAACACTTACTTGCTTTTTACTTCTGCCAACACGTTCAAATTTTACATATCCATCTACTTTTGCATAAACAGTATCATCACTACCAATACCTACATTGTTTCCTGGATACACTTTTGTTCCTCTTTGACGATAAAGAATTGAACCACCAGTTACAAATTCTCCATCTGCCGCTTTTGCGCCTAATCTTTTCGCAATGGAATCACGACCGTTTTTTGTTGAACCTTGACCTTTTTTATGGGCAAATAATTGTATATTTAATTGCATTAACTTCTCCACTCAGAACACCTCCTCTTATGAAATTTTTATATATTTAGAGTATTCCTTCTCTAATTCTTTTAATAATTCTACCATATTTAAAATTAAAGTATCAGTAATGGAAGTATGTTTTAGAATATCAATGATAACCATTCCATCTTTCTCTTCATAAGCAATAGAATCTTCCTCTATTCTTATTACTGCATTGATTGTTGTTGTAACAATACTAGATACAGATGCACAAACAATATCTTTTCCTGCTTCTTCATATCCGGCATGACCAAACACTTTAATCTTATCTTTTGCTACCGTTACTTTTATCATAATTATTTAGATTTAATTGTTTTAATTTCTACCTTTGTATATGGTTGACGGTGACCTTGAGTTTTATGGTAATTTTTCTTTGCATTATATTTATACACTTTTATTTTTTTACTTTTACCATGTTTTAAAATTTCACCAGTTACCTCTACATTTGATAAATATGGATGTCCAACAACACCATTTGCCATTAATACTTTGTCAAATTTGATTTTTGAACCACTTTCTTCATCAATTTTTTCAATGTAAAGTACAGTTCCTTCTTCAACATAGTATTGTTTTCCACCAGTTTCAATTACTGCTTTCATTTTTAACCTCCTAACATTTTCTAAGACTCGCCTTTAAGGTACACAATGTGTTTAAAACCTATCTCAGTGCGGTTGTAGAGTGAGGCTCTACACATTTATAAATTTTACCACGCTTTCCCTTTAAAGTCAAACATTTTTTGTAAGTAAGTCTCTTCACTTACAAAGTGACCCTTTTGATAAAATAGATGTTTGGTATCTCGTTTCATTTTTTTGATATTTCCATCATGAATGACTTTACGTTTAGAAAAAGCAAATCGATATAATATTCGTTCCAACAGAAATTTTCTAAAACAAAAATTCCTAGTTTGAAAAAATTCTACCATGTCCATAAATAAAGTTATCAAAATTAAAAGCAATACCAAAGAGAATCCAAATTGGAAAAATAAAAGAGGAAGCGTTAAAATGGATATATAAAATAGAAAATAAAAACTTCGCCAATAAGAGAAAAAATATTGATAAAAAAGCATCACTATTTTAGAACCATCCAAAGGAATAATTGGGAGTAAATTAAAATAGAGCAAACAATAATGAAATTCTTTAAAATGATTCCAATTTAAACCAGAAAAAAGATGATAAAAAAATAATTGAAAAATAGGCCCCGCTAATACAATCATCATTTCTTCTTTGATTGGTTTATTTAAATGTTCTTCAAATAATGTAAGTGCTCCAAATGGATAAAGTTTTACTTTTTCTATATGCCACTTAAAATAAAGTGCCATCAAAATATGTCCCAGTTCATGGAAAAGTAAAATTGCCATAAAAAGTGTAAAACTTTTAAAATTTCCTGTAATAAGTGTGAAAAAAGAAACGACATAAAAAAAGGGGTGAACTTCTACCCTACATACATTCTTGATAATTAAGAACCTTACCTTCCTTTTTAAATACTAAAAATAAATTATTTTTTTCTACTTCACCAAGTAGACTTCCTTCTTCTACATAATCATATAATTTTACATTGATTTCTTTTAATCCCCCATACCATAAATCGGTTCCATTCATTTGTTCCACAATGACTGTTTTTCCATATCCTTCTTTTTCTCCAATGAAAACAACTAGACCACTATTTTTAACAGGAACCAAATAATGCTCATCCACTGTAAGTTTTACCCCATCTTTATAGGCTTCTTCTTTTTTAAACACAAGTTGTTCTTTAAAGGTTGCTTTTACTGGTTCTTTCAAATATTCTGAAAAAGGAATCGGACTTCCAAATAATTTTTGATAGACATTATTTACATAAGCAAAAGTAAAATTGGTATCATAAACTTGTTCATAAAAAACTTTTTTAAAGTCTTTAGACTGTTTTAAACCAATCAGAATTCCTAATGTTAATAAAATTGTAATAAAAAATTTTATTATAATAATCGTTCCTATATTTTTTGATTCTTTTTTGGGTTCTAAATTTCTACTACGTTTTAATTTCATTTCTTTTTTTATTTCTTCTGGAGTCATGGTATCACCTAAAAAAGTATATGTTTTTTTGCGCATGATTAGAATATCTTTTTTAGAGCATATTAGAAATGGTGATTTCTATGAAAATAAGACTTGGATATGTGGCAATTGCGAAAACAATAGATGACATTAGTTATAATCACACCATTACTTATACTCATTACTCAAAGCTTCAAAAAGAAGAACAATCAGCAAAATTGAAAAACATTATTCATATAAATTTAGACAATCTATTGAAAGTTTTAAAATACAATCTTCAAAATAAAATTTTCTTTTTTAGATTCAGTCACAACTTAATTCCTTTAGCTACACATAAAGATGTCCATTTTGACTACATCACACCTTTTTTAGAGCAATGGCAAAAAATTGGCAATTTTATCAAGAAACATAACATGAGAATAGATTCTCATCCTGACCAATTCTGCGTATTAAATAGTGTCAATCAGGATATTGTAGAACAAAGTATCAAAATGTTAAAGTTTCAATATAACGTTTATCAAGCATTAGGCATTGAAGGACATGTGGTATTACATATTGGAAGCAGCACCCCTAATAAGGAAAGTGCAATGAAACGGTTTCATGATACTTATAAAATGCTTCCTAAAGAAATTCAAAAAATGATTCTACTTGAAAATGACGATAAAACTTTTACAGCCGAAGAAACTTTAAAATTATGTGAATTACTCCACATTCCTATGGTTTTAGATTATCATCATCATCTTTGCAATCATGAAAAAAAAGATATAAAACCAATTTTAGAACGTATTTTAAATACATGGAAAGATACATCTTTATCTCCTAAAATGCATTTTTCTTCTCCAAAAAGTCAAAAAGAAAAAAGAGCACACAATATAATTATTGATACTCACAAATTCATTTCCTTTTTGGAAATCCTTTCCATTTATAATACCGATGTTGATATTATGTTAGAATGTAAAGGCAAAGATGAATCTTTATTTCGTTTATCTAGACAGCTTCGTTTTTATACAAAGTATAAATTCATAAATCAATCTACTTTTATCATAAATCCAAAATTATAAATTTGCACATACCTAATAAAATATGTTATAATGTAATTATGAGAGAACTCTCATAAAAAAACGGAGATACTTAATTATGAAATTAAGTACTGTCCTAT
>JAAWNF010000090.1 GCA_022798795.1 Bacilli bacterium | reverse complement strand
TCTCCTTGCCGGCGTTGTACTTCAGGGCGATGCGGATGACGCCCTGGTGCCTATTTAAATGCTTTAACAGGAGAAGGAGTTCATGTTATTACTGTCAATGAATATTTAGCAGGTCGTGATGCAGAATGGATGGGAAATATTTATCGTTTTTTGGGGCTTACTGTAGGAGTAAATTATAGAGAGCTTACACCTAGTGAGAAAAAGGACGTTTACAGTTGTGATATTATTTATTCTACAAATAATGAAATTGGATTTGATTATTTGAGGGATAACATGGTAGTGAGAGCTCAAGACAGAGTTCAAAGACCACTTAATTTTGCGATTGTGGATGAAGTGGATTCTGTTTTAATTGATGAAGCAAGAACTCCATTAATTATTTCTGGTGGATATATGAAATCAGCAAATCTTTATATTGATACTGATAAATTTGTTAAGAAATTAAAAGAAAATGATGGTTACATTTATGATGAAAAAACTAAGTCTGTTATACTAGATGAAAAAGGGATTGAAGAAGCAGAAAAAATATTTCATGTGGATAATTTATATGATATTAAAAACACAAACTTAGTACATTTTATAAATCAAGCTTTGAGAGCTAACTATTCTATGAAACGTGATTTTGATTATGTTGTAAAAGATGGAGAAGTTGTGATTGTAGACCAGTTTACAGGTCGTTTAATGCAGGGGAGAACTTATTCAGAAGGACTTCATCAAGCTATAGAGGCAAAAGAAGGAGTTCAGATTCAAGAAGAAACGAAAACTTTAGCAACTATTACATTTCAGAATTTGTTTCGAATGTATAAAAAATTATCTGGTATGACAGGAACTGCAAAAACAGAAGAAGAAGAGTTTAGAGATATTTATAATATGTATGTTATTTGCATTCCTACAAATAAGCCAGTTGTGAGAAAAGATTATGGAGATTTAATTTTTGCAACAGCACAAGGGAAATATAAGGCTATTGTAGCAGAAATAGAAGAACGTCATAAAATTGGACAGCCAGTATTGGTTGGTACTGTAGCAGTAGAAACTAGTGAATTAATTAGTTCTATGTTAAAAAAGAAAAAAATTCCGCATGAAGTGTTAAATGCTAAGAATAATGCAAGAGAAGCAGAAATTATTGCAAAAGCAGGAGAAAAAGGCGCAGTTACAATAGCTACAAATATGGCGGGTCGTGGTACTGATATTAAGTTAACTGATGAAGTAAAAGAGTTAGGTGGACTAGCGGTAATTGGGACCGAACGTCACGAATCACGTCGTATTGACAATCAGTTACGCGGGCGTTCTGGTCGTCAAGGTGACCCTGGTTTTTCGCAATTCTGTGTGTCTTTTGAAGATGAACTTATGGTTCGTTTTGGTACAGATAGAGCAAAAACTTTACTTGCTAAAGTTGGTTTTGATGGAGAAGCTTCTATTCGGAACAAGATGTTATCTAATTCTATGGAACAAGCCCAAAAACGTGTAGAAGGTAATAATTTTGACATGCGTAAAACGCTTTTAGAATATGATGATGTTATTAATCAGCAACGTGAAATTATTTACGAAAGAAGAAATGAAATTTTAGATTCTGAATCCATTCATGAAACAATTTTAAATACTTTTCATGATTATGTTACAGAGTTGGTAGAGTCACATATTATGCCAGAAGGAAAATTAACAGACCAAGATTTAGATGAAATTAGAGAAGCTATGAATGAATTACTTAAAAATGATATTGATTTGGCAGACCTTCAAAATAGAACAGTAGAAGAAACGATTGAAAATATTTATGGTAGAGTTATTAGTGAATATGACGAAAAATTAAAAATGATTCCAGAAGAAATCCAAAATGAATTTGAAAAAGCAATTACTTTAAGGGTAATTGATACTCATTGGATGGACCATATTAATACAATGTCTAATTTGCGTGAGGGAATTTATTTAAGAGGTTATGGGCAAGAAAATCCATTGCAAGCATATACAAAAGAAGGATTTGATTTATTTGATGAAATGTTAAATACAATTGACAAAGAATCTACTATTTATTTGTTACGTGCTGAGATTAGGCAGAATATAGAGCGAAAACAAGTTGTAGAGGGCAAAGCAGTAGAAGATACAAACAAGGTAAAAAAACAACAGCCAAAAAGAGTGGCTAAAGTAGGAAGAAATGATTCTTGTCCTTGTGGTTCGGGAAAGAAATACAAACAATGTTGTGGCAAGTAACTTATAAATAAAGGGTTTGCGAGGATTTTGCAAGGTTAAAAAATGTTAACAAATTCATATTTGTTTGCAAATAATTAAAAAATATGGCTTAAATGCTTTAAAAATAAAGGATGTAAACAGAAAAAATATGTGAACATCCTTTTAAATTTCAAGAAAGTGAGGTAATATCTATTGAAAAAAGATGAAGTAACAGCAGAAATAATTGTAAAGGAAAATAAAGTGGGAATTTTAAGAGTAGGGAATGTTAATTATATTTCATTAACAGACTTGGCTAAGTATCAAAATTCTAGTGATCCATCTTTTACAGTAAAGAATTGGTTAAGAACGCACGCCCAGAAAAGCGGTTCCAACAAGGGATCAAGCTATGTTGACGACTTCGAGCAGACGCAGAC
>JAAWNF010000013.1 GCA_022798795.1 Bacilli bacterium | reverse complement strand
ACAATCAAGATTATAATAATCAAAAGAAGATTAAGGAAGAAATTTCTAAGCTAGAAAATAAGTTATCTAATCTTATTGATTTACAACTTGAGGGCTCTATTTCAAAGGAAATACTAAATCAGAAAAATCAAGAGATTTCCAACAAAATCAAAGAGTACGAACAACAATTAAAAGATACTGACAATATAGAACTCAATAGAAAACAAAAACTGAAACAAATTGATAAAATCTCTAATACTCTTAAACAATATAAAGGGCTTACAAAATTCAATGAAGAAGTCTTCAATTCTTTAGTTGATAAAATCATTATTGGTGAAAAGTTAGAAAATGGAGAAGAAGATTTTTACAAAATTAAATTCATTTTAAAAACTGGCGAGCTAATCAATGAAAATCTACCTAATGGGAAACTAGATATAGGTACAAGTTTTGGTAAATATGGCTTTACAATAACAAAACAAGAACTTGAAGAAACAGAAGACAATGTAACTGCCTATGTATTACAACGGCACCCTTATGTAGATTCCAGCGACTTTCTTTTCTTCATTCATAAATCAAAATCCTTTCTTATTCTTCATCAAAAAAGAGGCGACAAAGACACTTTTAAATTGGTTTTATGTCTTTGACACCTCTAAAATTTCTATCAGTTGTTTAATTATTTTGTTTTATATTAACCCCTCAAAAACATAAAACTTCTTTTATTGCTTTCCTATTATAAAGAGTTTGTAGTTAAAGTCAAGACATAATTACCATTTTTTGCCTATTTAAAGGCGATTTTAGAAGAAGTTAGTACAGTTTGCTTATGTTTAGTTTATTTGCTTTATAAAGGTTTCTAAATCCTTTAATTCTATCTTTTCTGATAAATTACCTACATATAAAGTTTTAGAGTAGTTAAAAGCAAGAAAGGTTATACCTTTAATAATAATTCTATGTGGCTCAACATAACTTAAATTCGTTCTAGTAATATTCCTTATATTCCCATTAATAATAGTAGGTTTTGTATTACAAAAATCACATATAAATTCTATTTTCCTTTTTAACTCACTTTCAATCTCTAATTCCTTTATAGTAATATTAATCATTTAAAACCTATCCTTTCCAAACTTAAACACTAAAAAAGTACCAACTTCCTTTGAAATTGATACTTATGTATTTTAAGTCCTAAACTATAAAAGTTCGGACAGATTTCCCAATGGAGCAGGTGATGGGAATCGGACCCACGTAGCTAGCTTGGAAGGCTAGGGTTCTACCATTGAACTACACCTGCAATTCAAGTAGGCAATTCTAATTATACTCGTTTCAAAATGAAAGTCAATACTTTTTTTGAAATTCACCCTACTTTTTTAGAAATCCATTTCCTTAGACATTTTCTCTAAAGTTGTAATTTCTTTCTTCTGGTCCATAATGCGAAACTCATATCCACAAATATCAGCAATCTTTACAATTGTATCAAAATCAGGCTGACTATTCTCTCTTTCATAACTAGAAATCGTTGTATCAGCTAAATTTAATTTTTTACCTAAATCTTTTTGAGATAAACCAGCACTTAATCTCATGTTCTTTAATATACTACCTATCATATGGTCTCGCCAATAGTATTATGCCAAATTGGAAAAATTTTATCACAAAATTGCAAGAAACTTGCAATAATATATTGACCATGATATAATTTTTTTCAGACGAAAAGAGGCTCTGATTATGAATAATAATTCTATGATTAAACTTTACATAAAACATCTTATCATTCCACTAGAAACACTCATAAAAAGCCCAAACTTTTTTATAAACACACCAAAAGAAAAACAACAAATAATAAACCAATTATTATTATCCTATTATCAACAAATAGAAACTATTATGAATGAAAAAAATTAACCTTCTAAAATACAATCTCCCTACATATAATTTATTGTAGAAAGAGAGGAATCAGTTTATATGGAAACATTAAAAGTTTCATCGAAATCAAATCCAAATAGTGTTGCAGGAGCACTCGCAAACGTATTTAGAGAAAAAGGCAGCGTAGAAATACAAGCAATTGGAGCTGGAGCTTTAAATCAGGCAATTAAAGCTATTGCTATTGCAAGAGGTTTTGTAGCTCCTAGTGGGAAAAATCTCATTTGTATTCCTGCTTTCACAGATATTGTGATTGATGGAGACGAAAGAACTGCAATTAAGTTAATTGTAGAAGCAAGATAAAAGAAGGAAACTTCTTTTTTTAATGGTAAATTTCTATTTTTTTATATTTCAATAGCCATCTTAATATGCCATATAAAATAATGATATAAAGAAAATTACTAAGAATAGAATAAAAAATAGAATTCAAAAGTACTTGAAAAGAAAATTGAACTTTAGCAGATAATAAAAATAATGTAAAATTAAGAACTTGATATATGATAATCATAATAAAATTCATGAATAATAAAGTCCAAAAATTTTTATTAAACATGTGATATAGAAAACCAACTATATATCCTAATATACAAAATAAAAAACTATGAATAAAAATCATATTTGTATAAACAATATCATATAAAAGTCCTACTAAAAAACAAACCTTCAAAAAAGAATTTCCATATCTCTTAAAATATGGATAAATAAGCATCAAAGAAACCAAAGTAAAAAGTGGAAAAAACAAAGATGTCTTAAATAACATAGAACATAAACCATCTAGATAAAAAGAAATTATAATTAAAAAATATATCATGATTCTAAATCCCCTCTTTTTAAAATAGTAACATAACTTAAGGCATCAAAATTTACTTTCGACTCTACTTCCACTACTCTTGCCAAATCAAAATTATCACTTGTAATATTTTTTACATATCCAACTATAATCCCTGCTGGAATATTTTCTCCTAAACCTGATGTAGTAACCAAAGAACCCTTTGGTATTTCTGTGTTCTCTGCTATTCCCTCTACTTTAAGAACGCTATCATTATAATCATATCCAGACAATAAACCATATATATAATGCTCCCCTACCTCTATTTTTACAGATATTGGTTTGGACAATTCCTCCATTGTTAATAATTTAACAGAACTGCTAAAATTACTAACATCACTAGTAAATCCTATTAATCCTTCACTTACAACAACTGGTAAATCATTTTTAATTCCACTCTTCTTTCCCTTATCAAGAGTTACTAAATGATTCCAATAACTTGCTTTCCGATTAATCACAGTCGCATTTAAATAGCTTTGGTCTGATAAAGCAGTATTTAATGTCAACGTTTTTTTTAACTCTCTTAATTGATTTTCTAATTCTTTATTTTTAGCTTCTAATGATTCATAAGAAAAAACTTGCTCTTTTAAAGATTGATTAGTACCATTATTTTCTATTAAATGAAAAGGCTTTAAAACCATCTTTTGAAAAAAAAGAATACTATCTTTTACCCACATTTCAATAGGTGTCAAATTTCTTCTTCCATTTAATAACAGTACACTTCCAATCACAAAAAACAACACTAATGTAATAATAATTCCACCCTTTTTATACTTGCTATGCTTCTTTTTCTTATACATACTATTTCCTTTCTATAACATATCATTCTCAAAAAAACTGTAATATTTATTTTTCCCAATAATCACATGGTCTAAAATAGGAACTCCTAATAACAAACCAATCTCTTTTAAACGATTCGTTAAATGAATATCTTCTCTACTTGGAGTCTCTACTCCTGAAGGATGATTATGTACACAAATGATTCCAGATGCACTTACTAAATATGCTTCTTTAAAAACCTCTCTTGGATGAACTAAACTTTGGTTTAATGTGCCAACAAATAATAAACTTTCTTTAATAAAACGTTTCTGACTATCTACATATATACAATAAAAATGCTCCTGACTTGTTTTAAAAAAATAATTTTGATAATATTTAAAAACCAAATCTGCTTGATTTAAACGCTTTTTTTCTAATGTAACTGATTGTTGTAGCCGTTCACCCAATTCAATGGCTGCCAAAATAGAACAGGCCTTACTATCCCCTATTCCCTCTCTACCTATCAATTGTTCATATGTAATATTCCGAATTTCTTGGACATTTTCATAAGAACGCAATACCTCTTGAGCAATATCTTTTGCTGACCTTTTTTTAGAGCCACTTTTGATAATTAAAGCTAATAATTCCTCATTACTAAGAACATTAGAACCATATTTTAATAATCTTTCTCTTGGTCTTTCTTCCTTAGGCAGTTCCTTGATCTTCACGCTCACTATTTACCAACTCCTCATACTTTGCTAAAATCTGTCCACATATAGCACTATAGCTATTTGCATCTGGAGCTTGTTCTAACATTGTATCGTACTGTTCTAAGACAGTAATAAAAGCTTCATTAGAAATTCCAAACTTCTTGACATAAATATTATATCCAGAAGCAATAAAGAAATCCTTAAGTTTTGTTGCATTTTTCTCTTTTAAAGACATTCCAACATAAACATAATACTTTCCATTATCAATCTGATAAATATAATAAGGAATCTTTGAGACATTTTCTTCCATGCTTTCTTGACTAGAATATACTCCTATCTGTAAAAAATATACTTCTTTTATTTCATCTTTTGTCTTTCCAACTACTTGCAAATCCTCTTTATGATATTGTTTAAACAAAAAAGTACCTAATAAAAAACCAGTTAAAAGTGCTAAAAAAGTTGGAATGATTATTCTCTTTACCATATCAATCACCATCATAACTTTATCAGATTTTTTGCATATTTTTTGTCGAAAAAAAAGTAGTTCTACTCTTTTACTACTTCTTTTACTTTAGAAACAACTTCTTCTATTGGCATATCTATAGAAGAATCTTCTTGTCTAAATTTCCATTCTACTAAATTATCTACTACCTTTTTTCCAACCGTAATACGAATAGGAATTCCAATCAAATCCATATCTTTAAATTTAACACCTGGACGTTCATCACGGTCATCTAATAAAACATCAATGCCTTCTCTAGAAAAAGTTTCATATAAGAAATTAGCAACTTCCATTTGCTTTTCATCTTTATCGTTAATTAAGACAATTGCCACTTGATAAGGAGCAATAGAAATTGGCCAAATAATTCCATTTTCATCATTATTTTGCTCTATTGTTGCCGCAAATATTCTACCAAGACCTATTCCATAACATCCCATAACAACTGGATGTAGCTCATTGTTACTATCCAAATACTCAAGATGCAAACTTTCAGAATACTTTGTTCCAAGTTTAAAAGTATTTCCAATTTCTATTCCCTTTTTAAAGAGTAAAGGAGCTCCACATTTTGGACAAACATCCCCCTCTTTTACATTTTTAATATCTGCTACCATATCATAAGAAAAATCACTAATATTGACATTAATATAATGATAATCAGTTTTATTAGCACCCACTAAAAAATTGTGCATGTGTAAAACATCATGGTCTATAATAATTGGAATATTTAATCCAATTGGTCCCGCAAATCCAATCTCTGCATTTGTAATCCTTTTTACATCTTCATAATCAGCAAGTGTTACTTCTGCTACATTTAAGAGCTTAGAAAGTTTTAATTCATTAATTTCTCTATCTCCTGCTACCATACAAGCATAGAATTTATCATCTGCTTGATAAATCAATGTTTTCACAACTTTATCAGCACTTATATCTAGAAAATGAACAAGTTGTTCCACCGTTCCGTGTCCTTTTGTTTCAATTAATTCTTTTGGAAGCAAAGCTTCTTTTGTTTCCTGTTTATTTTCTACACATTCACTCACTTCAATATTAGAAGCATAATCACAAGATGAGCATAACACCAAAACATCTTCGCCAATATCTGTAACTGCTTGAAATTCTTCTGAGAGTAATCCTCCCATTGCTCCAGTATCTGCTCTTACAATCTTATAATTAATTCCAATTTCATCAAAAATATGTTTATAAGCTTCAAACATCTTTTGATAAGAAACATTTAAAGTTTCTAAGTCCGTATCAAAACTATATGCATCTTTCATAAAAAATTCTCGAACACGAATTAATCCATATCTTGGTCTTGTTTCATCACGATACTTATTTCCGATTTGATAAATATTAAATGGCATATCTTTATAGGATTTTATTTTCATCTTTGCAGCTTCCACAAAAAGTTCTTCATGAGTTGGGCCTAAAGAATAAGCTCTATTATAACGGTCTTTTAACGTAAACATATTACTACCAAAATTTTCTCTTCTACCACTTGCAATATAAATTTCTTCTGGTAATAAGCAAGGCATCAATAACTCAGATGCACCTGCTTCATTCATGTGTCTTCTTATTACTGTTTTTATTTTCTCTAATGTCTTTAATCCAAGTGGCATATACATATAAATTCCATTACTCGTCTTTTTTATCATTCCACTTTTTACTAATAATTTTCCACTTATAGATTCTTCATCTTTAATATCTTCTCTAATCGTATAGAAAAAACTATCTTTCAATTTCATTTTCTCACCTATCTTCTTCTTTTTTTATAAACATTTCAGGATTTTTATTCCACTTTTTGTTTAATTCTTCACTAAAACCAAAAGTTGCATTTGGAAATTCCTTCTTTAAAATTTCTCCCAATTCTTTGTGTTTTTTTCCAATATTTCCAAAATTGAATGGAATTTTTCTATCTAAAGAAAATACAATCCAACTTTTTCCTGTTGTAATTCCATTTTGCTTTATAATTTTCTCATAAATCCAAGCAACATTTTTCTTTTCTGCGACGGCGATTCCACCGACTTTATAAATCAAATAATTCTTTGTAATATAAATATTTTTATCATGATAAGAGTAATTATTAGATTCTAATTCTTTCATTATTTTTTCTACACTTTTTTCATCGCCAAGTGTAATGTTCTTATTCAAATGATATCTTTCAGGGTGAATAAAAAGTAGAAATTGTTTTATAATCAAAACAAAGAATAAGATAATCACACCGATTCCTAAGATTGCAAAAATATAAATTCCTATTTTTGAACCGTTATATTCATTGAATTGAACCAGTGTAAAATTACTCATTACTTCTTCTCTAGTTGCTTCCTCTTGCATTGAAACTACATATGCTTCCTTAATCGCATTGTATCCTTTTAATTTTGCTCCAGTATCAAATTTTTCCAATTTTCCTTTGATAACAATATCTTCTGATTCAGTTGTGAAAAGCTGTTGGGCTTTTGAAGGTGTCATTAAACTAATCATAAAATAACCATTTAAATCAATATCTACAAACCTAGCTGCTACCTTTTTATTATGTATATAATCATAATTGGCATCATAAACCTTTTTGGTATGAATTTCTACATAAGGATTTTCTTTAAAGCAACGACTTAAGTCATCTTCATTATATACCTTACAATAAGAAATCAAACTTTTGGGGGTAATATCCCCGACAATCATTAAAGTAACTGCTATTACAATAAAGAATAGCCAAACAAAAATAACTTTTATGCTATGCATTTTAATCATTTTTTTTAGATTTTCCATATGAAACACTCCTCTTAAATCTATTTTATTATACCATGAATATGTATATTTTTTTATAAATTTTATCACAATAATGTTAGAAAGGATGATGAATATGCAAACAGTACCAGTAATGATTTCTACCAAAGATTTAGCATATCTTTCAGATATGTTCGAATGGAACTTTACCTCTTCTAAAATTGCAAACCATTATAGCAAAGAAGTTCAAGATGAAAAAATTAAAAATTTCATCTTAAAGGTTGCTAAAATGCATAAAGAAAATTGTGAAAAATGCATTCAAATGTTAGGAGGAAATTATGAAAATTGAAAATCCAAAAACTGAAATTCCAGAAACTCAAGAGTTAAATGACCGCGATTATTTAAATTCTATTCTAGAATGCTTAAAAAATATGTCCAATAATTTTAGCGTTGCATTAAATGAATGTAGCAATGAAACAATGTACAAAGAAGTCTTTAAAATGTTTGAGAACACAAAAGACTTAGCACGCGAAGCATACAATCTTATGTTTGAAAATGGATGGTATTCTTTAGAGCAAGCTGAAGAACAAAAAATAATGAGTAAACAAAATGATTGTACACTCAAAATAAAACAGTTAATAGATGAACTGCCCCCCTTAGAGTAGACAACAATAAAAAAACAGTTCAATAAAGGATGTGTTACAATACATCTCTGAAAGGAGGTGTATTTTTTTATGGCTTTAAAAGGTCAAAAATTTAAAAAGTACTCTATTAAAGAAAAAGAAAAAATTGTAGAAGAATACAACAAAGGTATATCAAGTTCATATCTTGAAAAAGAGTATGGTATTTCTAATCATACTATTAGACAATGGAAATATAAATTAAGAAAAAATGGAACATTAATAAATAAAAAGCGTGGAAGAATCAATGAACAAAATTTAACTAAAGAAGATTGGAAAGAAAGATATGAAATATTAAAAAAATACCAGGCCTTCCTCAAGGCACAACGAGAGAAAAAGTAATGTTTATAAATTTGTATAGAAATAATTATAAGCTTACAAACGTGTGTGCTGTACTTAATATAAGTCCTAAAACTTATTATAAGTATCGAAATAAGGAAGATCCTGATTATTGTGATTATTTAATAATTAAAGAAATATTTGATGATTCCAAAGGTACATATGGATATCGTAGGATTGTTGATGGCCTACTCCAAAAATATGGTGTAGTTATGAATGGAAAGAAAGTATTAAGAATAATGAAGAAATATAATTTAATGGCTGAATACGTACAAAAATCAAAGAAAAAGAACAAAAATGAAAGAATTGAAGATAATGTTAAGCCTAATTTATTGAAAAGAAATTTTAATACTGATGCATTAAACAAAGTTTGGGATACAGATGTAACATACTTAATATATAAAAGTTCCAAGGCATACCTATCTACAATAATTGATTTATATGATAGACATGTAGTTTCATATGTAGTTTCCAAAAGAAATGATTTAAAACTAGTAATGGATACTTTAAATAAAGCATTAGCAAAAGAAAAAGATGTACATAGATTGCTCATTCACAGTGACCAAGGATTCCAATATACATCTTATGAGTACAAAGCAATATGCGAATCAAACGGAATACAAATATCTATGTCTCGAAAGGGTACTCCAATTGACGACTCTCCAATAGAAAGCTGGCATGCTCTTCTAAAAAAAGAAACTTTGTACAACAATAATATTACATCTTTACAAGAATATATTCAACTTGTAGAAGAATGGATATTATTTTATAACACAACCAGACTAAAGTCAAAAGTTAAGAAAAAGAGAAAAACTTACACAAAAAGAGAAAAATAACTTTTCTCTTTTTCACAGACTGTTTTTTTATTGATGTCTCCTAAATGGGGTTCACATCATAGACTAACTGTTTTTTATTTTTGAAAGTAATACATGATACACCAAATATTATTTGTCTTTAAAATCCCACCATTTTAAATTTTCATCTCTAGTTTTCGCATATTCTACAGAAAGACGATAAACATATAAAACACATCTATCTAATTCACCACCAAGTCGCTTTTTATCTTCTTCATACATTTGCTCTGGATTTTTATCTATTAATGCTTCCACATTTGTAATTCCAAGCGCAATAAAATGCTGTTTTAAATTTTTTCCAACACCTGGAATTTTAATTAAATCTGTTTTCATATAGAAAAAATAGTACGATGTACTATTTTATAAACCCATAATAATACAAATAATAAAAAATGCAGCTCCTAATCCAGCGGTTAATCTTGTGATAAATAATTCTCCTCCACGTTCTTTTCTATTTGCGAATAAACTATCATTTCCACCACTAATTACATTGGAAGCACTTTCTGCTTTTCCACTTTGTAAAAGTCCAATAGCAATTAATAAAATTGATATAATCATTAACAAAATCTTCATGAGTTTTCCTCCTTTGATATATTACTACTCTATCATAAAGTGAGCAGTTTTTCAAGTCTATTTTCCTTTTTTAGGCATGATTACGTAAGTTGAATGATTATTTAAATTAATATTTGGAATCATCTTTTTGTACTCAGATATATTTAGTTCTTTAATTTCCTCATAATCATCACAGTTTACTTTTCCATATTTAATCACATTATTCATTGCTTTTTCATTTAAGCTATAAATATTATCACTCATAAATAAGAAAGAACTTATTAAAGTTTTACGTTTTCTATTTAAATCGTTTTCTGATAACTCTAAATTGCTAAGCTCTTGATTCACTAAAGTAGTAACTTTTTCAGGTTCTTCTGTTTCTGCAATCAACATCACGATAAAATAATCCTCTGTATCAATATAGTCAAACGCAAAATCAGTTGTCATTAAGCCTTCTTTTTTTAATTGCTCCTGAAATAAACTAACTGGTCCTAATTTAATATCAAAAAGCATCATCAAATAATGAAGAATCTTTCTCCTCGAAAGATTTTTGAAAGGAGCAAGTGGTATTTTGTAACCAATAGAAAGTTTTGGAATGGTTACTGTCATTTTTCTCTTTTCATATTCTTTTTCAACTTCAACTGGCTCTTTGATTTTTTTCTTTTCTACAGGTTTTGCATCTGTCAAAGCTCTTTTACTTTCTACTTCCTGAATGACTTTAATCGCTTCATAAGGTTCTACTTTTCCCGTAATTACTACAAACATATTACTAGGATGATAGAAAGTATGATAGCATTCATATAGGTCTTGTTTGGTAATAGAACGAACACTTTCTACAGTTCCAATAATAGGATATTTGATGGCATCTTCTATAAAAATATTATAAAGCAATCCCTCATATGCTTTGTTATAAGGATTATCTTCATACATCATAATTTCTTGTTCAATAATTCCTTTTTCCTTTTCAACATTATCATCAGTAAAAAATGGGGCCTCTACATATTCTAATAAATACCTTAAATTTTCTTCTAGAAATTGTGTGCCTGAAAAAAGATAAGTAGTCTTTGTATAATTTGTATTGGCATTCGCATCTGCTCCCCTTTCACTAAAAAAAGCAAACGGGTCGGTACCATCTTCTTGCTCAAACATTTTATGTTCTAAAAAATGAGCAACACCAAGTGGGACCTTCTTCATTTTCTTATTTCCAAGAGGAACAAATTCATAGTCTCTAGAACCATATTTTGTACTGTAAGTAACATATGTATTATTACAATTTTTTTTTGGAATCATATATACTTCAAGTCCATTTTCTAATTTTTCATAAAACAAATCCAAATCGAGATTACTCATCTTCATTTGCTTCATTATGTTCCCCTCCTTCCAATAAATAAACAGTATCTGCATGAACTTTTTTTGCTACTGATACTATCATTTCTTTTGTTACTTCATGAATTTTCTTTTTTCTTTCTTCTAACATATCATATCCCAAATATTCATGAGAAATATAAGTGGAAATAATAGAACTAGGAGAATCTTCTAATTCATCAAAAGCACTTAAATAAGTGATTTTTGCTTTTTCAATATCAGATTCTTCAAAATTTCCTTTTTCCATATTTACGAGTTCTTTCTTAATTAAAGAAACAGCTTTTTTATAAGAAGAAGCATCTATTCCAGCTTTAATAATTAATAAATTACTTGTTGGTTGGTATGTAGAATGAATTGAATAACAAAGAGAATTTAGTTCTCGCACATTATGAAATAATTTTGAATCTGTTCCACCACCTAAAATAAAATTATAAACATTCATTACATATTTTTTTTCAAACTCTGATAAGGAATCAATTTTACAACCAATTAATAAATGGCTTTGATTGATATCTTTCTTTTCTTTTATTGTTTTCAACATTCTTCTAGGTTTCAATGGTTCTAAGTAATGACTAATTGCAGGTTTTTTTAAAGTATTGATTGGAAAATTTTCTAAAAATAATTGTTGTACTTTTTCTGAATCAATATTTCCAATCACAAAAATATCTACCAAATCACTACTTAAAACACTTTCATAATAAGGATACAAATTGCTTTCATCAATTTCCTGTAAATCCTCTAAATAACCAATTGGTCGAAGCGAAAATAAGGCATTTTTATCCATTTCTTCTAATAGTCGATACATAGAATATCTACCATAATTATCTTCTAAGGAATTTAATTGTTCTTCTAATGCTTTTTTAGCAATTTTAAAATTTGTTGCTTCAAAACGCTTTTTTACTACATTTGGATGAAATAAGAATTCCATTAAAAAATCTAAAGACTCTTTTAACATTCCAGTTTCTGTATAAGCTTCATTTAAAAAAATACAATCAAAACTCATAATCATATAATTTCCAGATAAATAGGTATTTGATTTTACAAACAAATTGTATAAATCTTCTGTTTTAATTTCAATATCTCTTCTACTAGGATATTTCAAAGAAGACTCTAAAAGAACATCCGCTAATAAGTTTCTATATGTAATATCTTTTTTTTCTAGTTTTCTTTTAAAATTCACTTTTACTGTTACTGTTTTAAATTTATCTGTTTTTATTGTGTGCAAATGATATGCAACATTCTCATATTTATGGTATTCCATTCAATCCACCTCTTTCATAGTATACGTAAAAATGCTTTTTTTATAAGTTTAAAGTTGCCTCCAATGCAAGCTCTATCATCGTAAAGAATGCCTTTTGTCGTTCTTCTGATGTAGTTTCTTCATTTGTTTCAAAATTATTAGATACCGTTAATAAGCAAGCTGCTTTTTTCTTTAAGTGATTTGCATTATGAAATAAGGCAAAACTTTCCATTTCAACTCCAATGCAGTGATAATTTTGATACATTTTTTTATAATCTACAGTATCTGAATAAAAGACATCACTACAGTATATGGTTCCAGTAGTAATTGGAATTCCGTTTTCTAAAGCTGTATTTTTTATTTTGTCATTTAGTTCTTTATCTGGATATAAAATATTTTCAATTGTCCCATCCTGCACTTTAGCAAACGTAGAATCTGAATAAGTATTTTCTGCTAATACAACATCATACAAATTTAACTCTTTTGTATAAGCACCAACAGAACCGATTCGAATAATTACATCTACTTCATAATCCTGATATAACTCATAAGAATAAATACCAATACTCGCACATCCCATCCCTGATGCCATAACCGTAATTTCTTTTCCTTTATAAAGTCCTGTAAAGCCTAATATTCCTCTTACACCAGTTACTAATTTAGCATTTTCCAAATAGGTTTCTGCTATCATTTTTGCGCGGAGTGGGTCTCCAGGCATAATGACAATTTTCGCAATTTCTCCTTTTTTAGCTTCTATATGTGGTGTCACAATATCCCTCCTCTATTTGTTTTCTGAATTGTTCTTTTTCTTCTTCTTTTAAAAATGAACACTTGATTGCATTTAAATTACAGGTTTTAATATCCTCTACTGTAAAATCAAGTACTTTCATTAAATCTTCGTATTCTTCTGTTAATGTAATATTAGAAACAGTCCTATTGTCTGTATTTACAGATACAAGCATATTAGCATATAACTGCTTGATAGGATGTTCTTTTTTCTCCATTACAATATTTGTATCCACATTACTTTGTGGGCAAATTTCTAACAATATTTCATTTTCTTTTAATACATTCATCAACTCTTTGTTTTGAATAGAAGAAATTCCATGCCCTATTCTGACTGCCCCCAAACGAAGAGCTTCTAAAATGCTACGATAACTACTAGCTTCTCCTGCATGAATTGTATAAGGAATTCCCAATTTTTTTGCTTTTTCAAATAATTTTTGAAACAGATTGGTCGGATATTTTGATTCATCTCCTGCTAAATCTAGTGCTACAACACCATGATTTAAAAATTTTTTCGCAACCTCAATTGTTTCTAAATTTTTTTCATTTTCCAAATTATCTCTTGTGCAACACAAAATCAAATTACAAGTAATTCCCATTACTTCTTTTATTCCCTCTATAATAGCTTCTACTACTTCTTTTTGTGACAAGCCTTCTTTTGTATGAAGCAAAGGTGCAAAACGAAGTTCTACATAAATTACATGTTCTTCTTTTAAGTCTTCTAACAATTCTTTCGTTATTCGTTTTAAGTTTTCTTTGGTTTGCATTACTCTAACAGGAAGTTCAAACTTCTTTAAATAATCGGTTAAAGAATGTGTATTTTTATCACATACCATTTGAGAATATGCTTCTTCATAACTTATATTTAGTAGTTCTGCTACTGTAGAGACTCTTACACTTCCATCTAAATGTAAATGAAGTTCTACTTTTGGCAATTGCTTTACTATTGTTTTCATATTTCACCTTCTTATTCATTGTAACATAAGAAAATTAAAAAAAGAAGTAATCAGTACTTCCTCTTATATTTACTTGTCGTTGGTTTACTAATTCATCATATCATTTTTTTATATTAATTGCAAGTAATCTGCGAACTTTATACTATTTATTTTGACACAATTTCATATTTGTTACTATTATTTCTACTAATTTTTCATAGGTTTCTCCCATTGTATTTTTTTGAAATATAAAAGCAACTTCATTCTTTTTTGGTTCTACAAAAATATAATTTCTTCTAACTTTTATTTTTTTAATATCTTTCCATAGTACCTCTTTTTTTAAATTTTCAGTGCTTTGAGTAATTCCTCTTTTAGTAACACTAAAATGATAATTGATATAGTCTTCTTTTCTACCTTTTTGTCTTAATTTTAGTTCAATAAATGTAAAAATGAAATTACATCCCCATAATACAAATCCAAGAACAATGATAAAAAAAATACAAATTGTAAAGAACAACCAAAACTTTTTCATGAGCATAGGAATATTAATTGCAATATAAAATATAGAAAACAAAACAAAGTAAATCATATTTGTTTTTCTATGACGCTCCTTTAAAAAATACCTTTCATCTGATTCTTTTAATTGATATTCAAAATTCATAAATTCACATTCTTTCTATTTTTAATATTGTATGATTCATTTCAACATCTATTTTATAATTCAAAGTTTTATTTCTAAAATCATCTTCATATTCTGAATTCAACAAATAAGCAATTCCAAAACGCTTCTCTTTCTTTTTTAATTCTGATATTGAAATCCAAAAGGAAGAATTTTCCACAAATTCTTGGGGATTTCCTGAAAAATCCAGTGCCATAAATACTTGAAAATGATAAATTCTATCAGGATATTCCTCAATTACGGTTCCTATTTTCTCTAACTTTTCTACTCTCATTCCTGTTTCTTCTTTTACTTCTCTGATAGCAGCTTCATACGCTGTTTCTCCTTGTTCTATTTTTCCACCTGGCATATCGATATAACCTATTGGTCCTTCTTTATATTGAATGCAAACTACTTTATCATCTTCTTTTATATATACCCTTACTGCGTTTCTTATTTTCTTTTCCATTTTTAACACCTCTTATTTTAATAATTAAACCTCTATAACTTTACTAGACCTCAAATTCATTTTGAATAGAATGTTTTGTCATCCAGACACTAATACTATTCATAATTTTCTCCTTGTTCAATAACATAACCTATTTATATTATACCATAAAATGAAGTTACTTTTTCATATTGTTCTATCATAACACTTATAAGTTTAAAAAGGTTTCTTCGAACAAATCAATGCTTCTATCATCTTTTATTACTAATTCATTAATAAATTTCTGTTCAATTAAATTACTACCAATATATTTTCGTAATTTTACAAAAGTATCCAAGAAAACCTTTCGGGAAATTTCTCAATGTTATTTTTTACAGCTTCATTGATTCTTTTAATTTCCACTTGATATAATTTTGCTAAATCTCTTGTAGTGATCCAATAACATCATTATTTATTAATTTCATTTTTCAAATATTTCTTATTACTTTCTGATAATATTTTCATTTGAGAAATGGCAATTTTATTTAACCTTTCGAGTCTAATTGCTTGTGAAATTCCATCATTTATAAAAACTGCATTTAAATTTTCTAAGTTTGCTAAACATATTAATTCATCTATAGAAGCATGATCTCTTATATTTCCATTTTTACTTTTATTTTCTTCTTTCCATTTTTTTGCAGTTGCTCCAAACAACGCCATATTAATAACATCTGCTTCTTCTGCATATATATAATTTATTTCTTCTCTTGTCAATTCTTTTGGTATTAAATTATTCTTAATAGCACTAGTATGAATTCTATAATTAATTTTAGAAAGTTCTCTTTTAGCATTCCAACCTAATTGCTTCTGCTCTTCCTTTTTTAATCTCTCAAACTCTTTTATTAATAATAATTTAAATTTTGGGCTTATCCACATGCCAAATTCAAATGCTATATCTTTATGCGCAAAAGTTCCACCATATCTTCCAGCTTTTGACACAATACCTATAGCATTTGTTTTACTAACCCATTCTTTAACACTAATTTTATAACTATTAAGACCAGCCCGACTTTTAATTGTGGCGAATTCGCCATAATTAAAATTAGAGTTGTGAAGTTCTTCCCAAATACCTAAGAATTCAACAGTATTTCTATTTCTTAACTAATCTGATACAAAAAAATCGCCATCTTTAGATTTAAGCATATCAGTAATAGAAATATAATCCTCATCATTTATCTTTATATAATTTATTACTTGATTATCAACTTTTAATTCCAATATTTCACCAGTTCCTTTCTTAATTTATTACACACTGATATTAAAAGTTCAATATCAATAAGTGTTATCATATTGTCATAATAATTATCATGTCGTTTGGCATCAGATATTTCACTATCAAGCATCACTTACTTTCTTCTAATCTTGCATATCAAATTTCTAACAGTTAATTGTTCTATTACTTCATCCATTTTATATCACCTACTTATATATACTAGAAAAAATATCAAAAGTACTAAAAAAAGAAATAGTTTTTTCTATTTCTTTAACAAAGGTTTCAAAAATTCACCAGTATAACTTTCTTTCACTTTTACTATTTCCTCTGGAGTTCCTGTTGCTACAATGGTTCCTCCTCCATCTCCGCCTTCTGGACCTAAATCAATAATATAATCCGCTACTTTAATGACATCTAAATTGTGTTCAATTACCAAAACAGTATCCCCATTATCAACAATTCTCTGTAAAATAACCAGTAACTTTTTAATATCGTCAGCATGTAGTCCAGTCGTTGGCTCATCTAATATAAATAAACTCTTTCCAGTTGGCTTCTTTTGTAATTCTTTTGCAAGCTTCACTCTTCCTGCTTCTCCCCCTGATAAAGTAGGAGCACTTTGACCTAACTTGATATAAGATAAACCAACATCCATAAGTACTTGTAACTTATTTTTAATCTTTGGAAATGCATCAAAAAATTCTAATGCCTCTTCTACTCTCATTTCTAAAACATCATAGATATTTTTCCCTTTAAATTTAATTTCTAATGTTTCTCTATTATATCTAGTTCCACTACAAACTTCACAAGGAACATAGACATCAGGTAAGAAATGCATTTCTATTTTTTTGACCCCATCTCCAGAGCACGCTTCACAGCGACCACCTTTTACATTGAAAGAAAATCTACTTTTATCATATCCTCTGATTTTGGCTTCTTTGGTATTTGTAAATACATCTCTAATGTCATCAAATACTCCTGTATAAGTAGCTGGATTACTTCTAGGAGTTCTTCCTATTGGTGTCTGTGAAATGTCAACCACTTTATCAATATGTTCTAAACCTTTAATCGCTTTACAAGCTCCTACTTTTTCTTTTCCTTTGTAGACTTTATTAAAAACAGCTTTATAAATAATTTCATTTACCAAACTACTTTTCCCAGAACCACTTACTCCAGTAACACAAGTAAACGTACCAAGTGGCACTTTAACGTTAACATTTTTTAAGTTATTTTCTTTTGCGCCTTTTACTTCTAAAAATAGCTTATTTCCTTTTCTTCTTTTTTCAGGGACTTCTATTTTTTCCACACCAGATAAATATTTTCCTGTCAAACTATTCTTATTTTTCATAACTTCTTCTGGAGTTCCTTCTGCTACCACAGTTCCACCATGTAATCCTGCTCCTGGACCAATGTCAACCAAATAATCACTTGCTAACATTGTATCTGTATCATGTTCTACAACAATTAAAGTATTTCCTAAATCTCTCATTTCTTGTAAAGAATGAATCAATTTATTATTGTCTCTTTGATGAAGTCCAATACTAGGTTCATCCAAAACATATAAAACTCCTGTTAACCTAGAACCAATTTGTGTCGCAAGACGGATACGTTGCGCTTCTCCTCCTGATAACGTAGAAGCACTTCTAGCTAATGTTAAATACGCAAGCCCCACATTTACTAAAAAGGTAAGTCTTGAATTAATTTCTTTTATAATCAATCTAGAAATTTCTTCTTGTTCTTTATTTAATTTTAGTTTGCTGAAAAAATCTTGTAAATCACCAATGCTCATAAGAGTCAACTCATAAATGTTCTTTTTTCCTACTAACACAGATAATACAGAATCATGCAACCTCGCTCCATAACAAGTTGGGCAAGTAAGTTCTGTCATAAATCCTTCAATCCAATCACGAATCCAACCACTTTTTGTTTCCATATATCGTCTTTCTAAATTCGTAATGATTCCTTCAAAATAATCTTTGCTTGTTCTGGTGTTCCCAGTTTTTGATACATAGTGAAATTCTAACAAATCTTTAGAACCATACAAAATAATATCTAGTTTCTTTTTATCCATATTTTTAATTGGCATATCCAAATCAATATCATAAAATTTTGCCAAAGTTTCTATTTGAGTGCTATAAGTACTTTGTTCATCACTCAAATTTAAAGATACAATCGCCCCTTCATGAATACTCAAATCTCTATTTGGAATAACCAAATCTTCATCTATTTTTAACTTTACACCTAGACCTTTACAGTCTGGACAAGCTCCATAAGGTGCATTAAAAGAAAACATCCTTGGTTCTAATTCAGGAAGTGAAAAATCACAGTCTGGACAAGCATAAGATTCGCTCATGACAATTTCTTCTCCACCTACTACATCAATCACGCATTTTCCATGTGCTAGTTTTGTTGATAGCTCAATTGCTTCATAAAGTCTACTACGAACATCTTCTTTCATAATTAATCGGTCAATTACTACCTCAATATTATGTTTTTTATTCTTTTCTAAATTAATTTCTTCATTTAATTCATATTCCACATTATCAATTCTAGCACGTACATAACCATCTTTTGATAAATTCCCTAATAAGTCTTTAAAAGTTCCTTTTTCTCCATGAACAACGGGCGCTAAAACACGAATTTTAGTGCCTAATTCCAATTTTAAAATTTGGTTTGTCATTTCTTCAATACTTTGACTTGTGATAGGACGTTTATGAATAGGACAATAAGGAACACCAATTCTTGCATATAAAAGTCTTAAATAATCATAAATTTCAGTCACTGTTCCTACTGTACTTCTTGGATTTTTATTGGTTGTTTTCTGGTCAATACTAATAGATGGACTAAGTCCTTCAATACTATCTACATCTGGCTTTTCACTTCCACCTAAAAATTGTCTTGCATAGGCACTAAGACTTTCTACATAACGTCGTTCTCCCTCTGCATAAATAGTATCAAATGCTAAACTACTCTTTCCAGAACCACTTACTCCAGTCATTACAATAAGCTTATTTTTTGGTAACTCTATTGATACATTTTTTAAGTTATTTTCTCTTGCTCCCTTTACAATAATCTTATCCATTTTACTCCTTCTTTCTTACTACAGATAGCTTCTATTATAACACAATCCATAGTTTCTTTCATTTCCAAATGTAGGAAATAACATCAGTTACTATTATATCGATAAAAATTTTAAATGTAAAGAGAAAAGCGAAATTTTGTTCTCTATCAATTTTCCAACATCCATTCTATCAATTTCTTTTTAATCATTTCATATTGTTCTTTTTCTAATTGTACATTTCCAATACAATATTGCTTATTTGACACATGAGCACAAAAAATGCATTCATGAACATTGCTACAGTCTTCAATGAAGAAACTGTTACTCACTGTATTAGAACATGCAACTGCATAACTATTGGTACAATTAGCGGAATCTGCTATTCGAATACAAAATCTACAATTTACACTTCTTTCGGAAGCCAGTACATATTCAGAATCTCCAACTCCATCACAAAAAATCAAATTTTTAGAATTTCTAGAATCCAAAGAACGATATACTTTTTCACATCCATAGATGGTATCACTTTTTGCTACATCCATAGAATTATAAACTCGCTCTGTTGTCCGATAATTAATCTGTTCCCATAATTTTATAATATCATCAAAATTAGCGATTTCCCCCTTTTGCATCCAGCCTTCTTTCCTATCTTTTTGTTCCATATTCATTTCTGTAATATATTTCATAGGATTTGTAGAAGCCGCCCAAGTAGTTTCTCCTGTTGTGGAATCAATTACCTGTTCTGGTAATTTAATATCAAATGCATACCGATTCAAAATTTCTTCCAAAGAACTAGTTTTATAATTTCCAAAAATAGAGACCATAATTTTTTGAACCACTGCGATTGCGATTTCATCATTCATCTAAAAAACCTTCTTTCGACTAGAGGAAATGGATTTTAATAACATTTCGGTAGAAGTGGTAGCATTCATATCAAAGGAAAACTGTTTATATTCAAATTGTGTATCATTTTTGATATCATACACAAGATTTTTACACGGAACTGATTTTAAAAAACAGGTATTTGCTTTGATTGCTGGATATAAAGTTCCATTTTTACAAAGTTTTACAATGCATTCACGCTCCTTTAAGGTTGAAAGCAGTTTTACTTTTTTATCTTCCTCAATACCCATTTCCATATGGTCTTTTAATTCTTCAGCATCCTTTATGGATACTCTAAAAACATAATAGTTTTGTACATTTGTAAAAATAGAATTTTTTAAAGAAGAACTAATTTGGTCAAAATATTGTTCTACTAATAGTAAAGATAAACCATACTTTCTAGCTTCTGATAACATTCTAGAAAGAACAGGATTTTCTAAAAGAGAAACTTCATCAATCATAAATATAATATGTTCCTCTATTTCTTTTTGCATCGCTACATATAACATCTGTTGCATTAAAAATCCAGATATTGTCTTGATTGTATGAGTTCCTAATTTCATCGAATCTAATGAAAAAATCGTAACAAAGTTCTCACTAATTTGCTCTTTTAAGTTTTTTTTACCAAGATTTTGAAAAACCAATTCCATTTCATCTAAAAAAGAAATAACAGGCGCTATGGCTTCGCTGTAGGATTGATTTTTCAATTCATTAAAGTCTCCCATAAAAAATTGATTGATAGATACTGGTACCTCGTTCTCTTTTAATACTTGTAAGCGATATTCTAAATCCAATAATAGTTTTTTCATATTCATAAAAGTAAAATCTTCTATATAAAGCAACAAATAAATAGAATGTCTTAAAACTCTTTCTAATTTGGCATTATATCCATTTAATAAAGTAGAAAATAAAGACAAATATAATTCCGTTGTTGCAAAAGCATCTTCTTTTTTTCCACCAAATAAAGAAATACTTGCCATTTCAAAATCGATTAAAGATACTTCTTCTAATCCACCAATATCATCCTTTAAACTCGCATGAGGGTCAATAATCACAATTTTATATCGTGCTTTTAAATCTTCACTATGAAGAAGTGCTGAAGTAATTAACCCCATTAATTTAGATTTTCCTGTTCCACTTGCTCCTACAATTAAAGAATGTTTATAAAAATCATAATGAGATAAATTTAAATAATTTTTTTCTTGAGCATAGGGAAAAGAATCTACCTCTAAAATAGAATTATCTTCCTTATTTGTTAATAGTACCAATGATTTTTTTATATCTAAAAAACTTGCTTTTTGATATCCAAACTTTCTTTCTTCACTAAAATCTATTTTGAGCAAACTAAAGGGAAGAGAAATAAAAATTTTTTCTTTTCGAATTTGATTTTTATAAAATAATTGCAAATTCATAAACGAAAATAATTTATCTAATACTTTATAAAACTTTATTTCTATTTGTTTTATTTCTTTTCGTTTCTTTATTTGATTTCGGTTGTATAATTCTAATACTGTATCTGAAACTTTGACAAAAGAAAATCCTTTCCATCTTCCCTTTAGTGGCTGATAAGATACTGATTTTAATAAAAATTTTTCTGCTTTTGAAAAAGAAACAGGAAGCTTGACTTTTGTTTGTATATAATAGTGGAGCTTATCATCAAAAGAAATAATCAAATTCCATTTTGAAAAAAAGCCCAAATAATCAGAAATTTCATGACATAAATTCTCCCAATCAATTTCTTCTATTAAAGATTTTGTAAAATATATTTCTGTATAAAATTTCATAAATGCTCACCTTTTTTATGGAAAATTATATCAAAAACCAAATAAAAAAAACTGACTTTTTGTTGTCAATTTTAGTCAGTCTATTGGAACTAAAAAACTTACCCTATTATTATGATAATATTCTAACTCAGGTACATCACGAAAATGATATTTACTACTTGGTACAAATTCTTCATAAAATTGTCTGGAAATTCTTTGAATGTCAACTGCTTCATCAGTTGGAACCTCAAAACAAAGCCATTTTCCTTTCGGAATAACATATGAGGGAAATTCTTCTATCTTTTTATCATATAATACCCAATATTCATATTTATCACTATCAAAGCGAGCTTCATAAACAACCATTCCATATGTTATATCACCATATTGTTTTCCATATTTTTGTCTCATCTCTTTAAAAAATTTTGGAGCATCTTTTTCAATATGAGCATCATCTGTTTTCATACCTTTTCCATATAATACTAAATCTGGGAGTTCTAAAATGGTATATTCCATAGGTATTAAAGGCATCACATTTTCTTTAAATGTGAGACGAGGAAAAACCTTTAAACCACTTGGATTTTGCTTTGCGACACTTGGTTTTATACCATGAAATTTTGTAAATGCTCTAGAAAAGGAAGTTGCATTCTCATATCCATATTTAAAAGCCAAATCAATAATTTTTTCGTCACCATGATATAAATCATATCCTGCATTGGAAAGTCTTCTACTACGAATATAATCATTTAAAGAAATATCTAAAAGAAGACTAAATAATCGATGCATCATATAAGAATTAACACCCAATATTTTTGATAGTTTTTCGTTATCAATATTTTCTTCTAAATGCGTTTCTATATAATCAATCACTTTATTTAATCTTTGATAGACATTCATATTTTTTCACTTCCTACTTTTTCAAAAACGTTTTTATTTTTTGAGCAATTCCTTTTACATCCACTTGCTCTTTTTCATATAAAATATCAGGAGTTCCATGAGATACAAAATGGTCTTCATAACCAATATTTAAAATTGGGTTAGAGTATCCGAATATATCCATAGCTCTTCTAACTTCACTACCAAATCCTCCAATTAAAGCCCCATCCTCTAATGTAACAATTTTATAATTTTGTTCTCCTAATTGTTTTAATAATTTCATGTCTAATGGTTTTATAAAAGTTGCTTGTATAATCATAGGTTCTATTCCTAATTCTTCCTTTACCTTGCAGGCCACTCCACACATATTCCCAACTGCAATAATCGCAATGTCTCTTCCTTTTTCTAATACTTCCCAGCGATTCATTCTAATTTCTTTTAATGGTTTAAAAGCATAATTCGCGCCTCCTCTTGGATAACGTATCGCAACTGGTTTGGATAAAAAGAATGCATAAGTTAAAAAGGCGTTTATTTCTTCTGGACATTTAGGTGCCATGACTGTCATATTTGGTATCATGGATAAATAACTAATATCAAATACTCCTTGATGCGTTTCTCCATCATTTCCAACAAGCCCTGCTCTATCAATTGCGAAAACAACTGGAAGTTCTTGCATAGCAACATCATGAATAATCTGGTCAATTCCTCTTTGCAAAAAAGTAGAATAAACAGCAAAAACTGGTTTGAAATGTGAGGTAGCAAGTCCTGCAGCAAAAGTAACTGCATGTCCTTCTGCAATTCCAACATCAAAAAAACGTTCTGGATATTTTGAAGCAAAAGTTTCTAATCCAGTGCCTTCTGCCATTGCTGCTGTGATTGCTACTATTTTTTTATCATGCTTTGCAAGTTCCACTAAGGCTGAACCAAACGCACTAGAATAAGTAATTTTATCAGACTTTAATACCCCCGTTTTTAAATCAAATTTGCTAACTCCATGATAAAGGTTAGGATTTTGCTCTGCTAATGCATATCCTTTTCCTTTCTCTGTAACCACATGTAAAACAACTGGTTCTTCTAAATTGGAAACTTGTCTCATTACTCTATTTAGTTCCTTTAAATTATGTCCATCAATGGGTCCTATATAACGCAGTCCCAAATCATCAAAAAACAAGGAATTAAGAAATAATTCTTTAAAACTATCTTTTACTTTTCTGATTGCATTTGTGAAAACATTACTTTCCCTTTTATTTAATCGACTCTTTATTTTTCTTCGAATTTGATTATATTTTGGATTAATTCTGATATGAGTTAAATAGTTTGACATTCCTCCCACATTTCTAGAAATTGCCATTCCATTATCATTTAAAATTACAAGCATTTTCGTTTTATGAAAACCCAAATCATTTAACGCTTCAAATGCTTCTCCTCCTGTTAAAGCCCCATCCCCAATGACAGCTATAACTTCATAATTTTCCCCTTTCAAATCTCTTGCCCTAGCCATTCCAAGTGCTGCTGAAATAGAATTACTACTATGACCAGTATCAAAAAAATCATAAGAGCTTTCATTTCTCTTAGGAAATCCGCTCATTCCACCATATTGTCTTAAATTTTTAAATTCGTCTTTTCTACCTGTTAATAATTTATAAGGATAACATTGATGACCAACATCAAAAACAATCTTATCTTTATCAAAATCAAATGTTTTTAAAAGAGAAAGTGTCAATTCTACTATCCCCAAATTAGAACCTAAATGACCTCCTGTTTTTGAAACATTTTCAAGTAAAAAAGTACGCACATCTTCTGACAAAATGGTTAAATCTTCTAATGTTAAATTTTTAATATCAAGAGGACTATTTATATGATTTAGTATTTTATACATTATTTCACTTTCTTTCTTTTTTTGACCTATTCTATTATAACATAACTCTTTCCACTTTTTTTATATTCTAATTATATCTTTATCATAGTATAATATACAGTTTTTTATATCAATCCATCATTTCTATAATTCTTCTATATGATGAGATAATAAATTCCATTCTTCATCAAAATCAAAAAAAGCGTTTACTTTTTTTCCTTTTAAAATATAAGGAAGCCAATATTTATCATCTGGAAACATTTCATTATATGGAAGATTATCAAGAGAAAACCATTTTGGAATCATTTCCTCACTTTCTTTAGGATTACCTTTCCATTCTGTTGCCACATACAAGTGAAACTTTACATTCGCTCTTTCTCCCTTTACATATTCTAAAAATTCAATGACTCCCATTTTTTCATATTTGGTTGGAGTTATCATAATTTCTTCTTCAGTTTCTCTTATCATTGCTTCTTCGGGAGTTTCTCCTTCTTCTAATTTTCCACCTACTCCATTATATTTTCCTTCTCCAAAACCTCTTTTCTTTTTTGCCAATAAAATTTCATTATCTTTTCTCAGCAACAATAATGTAGTTTCCAATATTTTCATACTTCACATCCTTTTATATACTATATCATCTTATAAAATAAAAAGATAGATTTCTCTATCTTAAAATTGTACTTTTGGTACTTCTTTATCTGCTTCTGTTGCCTCAAAAAATGCTTCTGGTTTAAAATGAAATAACCCTGCAACAATATTTGATGGAAACATTTCTAATTTATTTTTATATTTTAATACAGCATCGTTATAAAATTGTCTTGCATAAGATATTTTATCTTCCGTTTCTTTTAAACTATTCTGCAAATCTAAAAAATTTGTATTCGCTTTTAAATCGGGATATGATTCAGTTAAAGCAAACAAACGATTAAGTGCTCCTGTTAGTTCTCCATTTGCTTTCATTTCATCTTCTGGTGTTGTTGCTGAAACTGCTTTATTTCTAGCAGTAATAACAGCATCTAATGTTTCTTTTTCATGAGTTGCATATCCTTTTACAGTTTCAACTAAATTTGGAATCAAATCTGCTCTTCTTTTCAAAAGTACATCAATTTGAGCCCATTGGTCTTTTACTAAATTTCTCAAATGTACTAACTTATTATAAGTTCCTGCAACATAAAATAAAATAAGAACTACAATCACTGCAATTACAATTAAAACAATTGTTCCTGTATTCATATTTTTTCCTCCTTCATTCTATTTCTATTATATAACAAAGTAACAAAAAAAACTATCTTTTTTGTATAAATTTAGAAAAAGCATCACAAAACAAATTAGAGAGGATGATACAAAATGAAAATTGATATTAGGAAAAGTATTCGTGAAAATTTTAAGGATGCAAGCACAGATGAAATTAAAGCTTCTATTGCTTCTGCACTAGAAGACAAAGAAGAGATTACTCTTCCAGGTTTAGGCGTATTCTTAGAAATTCTATGGGAAAACAGTGATGACAGTGAAAAAGAATATATTCTTGCTACGATTCAAAAAGGCATTTAAAAACATCTTAAGATGTTT